>JBDTVA010000128.1:0-4967 GCA_040007455.1 Actinomycetota bacterium
GTGGTGCGAGGCAAGGACGCAGGGAGCGTTCGTATCCAATGGATACGGGCGCGACCGAGGACGCCGCATCGCGCCGCCCAGCGTGTCCCGGGGGCACAGCGCCTGTTTCGTCAAGCCCTCCTTAGCCGACGACGCGCAGCTTCCCGTCCTCGAGGCGGACGATCACCGCGTCCACCTCGGCACGGTTGGTGTCACCCGGGAACGAGAGCTCGCCCAGCACGCCGCGGACCTCGAACCCCTTTTGCACCTCTGCCGCGATGAGCTCGGGCTTCGTCGAGGCCGCAAGCTCGATCGCCGCGGCGAGGGCGTTCAGCGCGTCTGCCCCGAGAGCGGACAAGATCGTCTCGGGACGCCGGCTGTACACCGCCCGGAAGCGCTCGTAGAACTCATCGGTCCGCGAGCCCGGCTCGGGGAACCCGAAGGTCGCAAAGAGCGACTCCTCGGGCGCGCCTGGAGGGGCCACGACCCGCTCCGGCGCGTCCGGCGACGCGATGCTCGCACCCCCGGTCTTCAGGCCGAGAAAAGGCTCCACACGCCTTCCACGGGCGGTCTCCGGAGGCAGCTCGCGGGCCGCTTCGCCGTCGACGAAGTCCGAGAGCGCCACTGCCTGGGCTCGCGGCGAGAGGCCCGTGAAGGCGACCCGCGGCGACCCCACGAGCACGCCGTCGTCGCACGGCGCGACGGCGTAGGCGTCGACCTCCGAGACGGCCGAGACGGCACCGGCGAGACCGAGCCGGCAGGGCAGCACGAACAGCCGGACACCCCGGGCCAGGAGGTCAGGGACGGTCCCTCGCGCGAGCCGGATCGTCAGCGCGCCCCCCACGCCCCCGGCGTTGTTCACCCGGTTCGCCTCGACGCGGGCACCCTCTCGGATCAGCCTCTCGCCGTCGACGATCCCGATCGTCACGGTGCCGCCCGGCTGGAGCTCGCGCTCGGGCTCGCCGTTGCCGCCGCACGCCGCGAGGAGCGCCACGAGGGCGAGCAGGCCGAGGCGCGGGCGCACGCGGGCGAGTCTACGGACCGCTAGAGCTCGCGCTCGAGGCGCTGCCGCTCCTTCTCCACGGCAACCGCGAGCGCTCGAATCTTCTTCACGCGTTCGTTGTAGGCCTTGATTGCCTCCTGTTGCGCCCGGAATGTGCCCGGCGGGGACGAAGCCGCCTGCTGCATCCGGCGGACCGCGTTGTCCACCGCAAGCTGGTCGTTGGTCCGGATCCCACGCTGAAGGGCCTCCGACGCCGACGCATACTCGCGCAGCTGCACGGCATACGACCGGCGAGAGGGCTCGAGCAGCGGGGGCGCCGCGACCTCGTCGAGCTTCGCCGCAACCGCCCGGAGCTCGGCCGCGTAACGCTTGACCGCCGCGCCCTGCGCCTCGATGGAAGCGCCGCCGCGGAGTGCGGCGCGCAGTCGGCGGCTTGCCGCGGCCAGGGGTGCTTCTGCATCCCGGAGCTTCGGCATGTACCGAGCCACGTCGACGAGTTCGTTCGCGACCGCCTCCTCCTGGCGCAGGAACGCGAGGAGGCGTGAGCGGAGGGTCACGGCCTCTTTGGGCGCGTCAAGCCGCTCGATCTTCAGGCGCACCTGCGTCATCGTCCGCGCCGCCTCCTGCAGTTGGGGTAGCTGCTTCTCCGCAGCCTCTGAGGAGAGCCGGAACTCGCGGAACGTTCGGTCGATGCTGCCGTAACGAGTGCTGAACGCCCGCTGCGACTCGTTCACCTGCTCGATGTACGCCGACACGTCGTCGCGCGGCCCGCCGCGGTATAGGAGGGCGGCCGTCACGCCGGCGGCGAGCAGCGCTGCGATCACCCAGAGCGCGATCGTCGCCCGGCGGCCGCCGAACTTCCTACTTGAGAAGCTCGACAGTGGACGTGCTGCGATCGTTGTGGCGGAAGACGAGCTTCACGAGCCCCTTCCCCGCGACGAAGTAGGACGTCCTCGTACCGGAGCCGAACTGGTAGCCCGCCTGGTTCAACGTGCTGCGCAGCACGAGCGCGGTGAACGTCCCTGCGGGCACTTTCACCCGCTGCGTGCCGGCGATCGTCGTAGACCCCGTGACGCCGAAGACCGAGAAGTCGCGGCTGGGCTGCTTCGCGGTCCAGCTCTCCCCCGTCGCGGGATAGGCGGGGAGGATCGGGTTCATGCCGAAGATCATCAGGTCGTACGGCGTGAAGAAGTGCCGACGCTGCTGCACCGGGAGGAACTTCGGCCCGAGGGCAGGAAACCTCGCCAGCGATGCTGCGCGAGTCGCGCCCCAGATGTTCGTCAGGCCGTCGGTGCGCAGCGCAAACCCGTAGCTCCCCGCGACCCTGATCGGCCCGGAGATGTGCTTCACGTCGATGCGCGCGGACTGGTTGGCTGTCTCGGCGACGACGAACTCCTGGACCGCCGGCTTCTTCAAGTGCTTCGAGTTGCTCCACCGGTAGCGCGACTTCATGCCCTGGCGAAGCGGGAAGTAGTCGGCGTCGGGCGGAGGCATGAGCGGCTGCTGGTTCGTGCTGACGAGCACCGACTGCGAGATCGGCGCGTTCGCTCCGCCCGCATGCTCGAAGATGACCTTCACCGGGCCGACGCCGTAGACCCACCAGACCGTGCGGACGCCGCTGCCGTACGGATCGCCGAGCGCGCCGGCCTGCGTGATGTCGGTGCGGACCTTCGAAGCCGTCACGGGCTCGGCGAACGCCGGCACGGTGACCTGCTCCCGGCCCTGGTACTGCGAGAAACTCGTGACGTCACCGTCCGCGCCGCCGCGGCTGGCCCAGGTCGTGCCGGAAAGCAGCGGCTGCGCGAGGGCCGGAGCCCGCGAGCCCCAAATCAGCATGTAGAGCGTCCCGGCCACGCTGTTGCCGCAGCGGGCGACCTGCGGGCAGAGGATCGGGAAGGCCGACGGCGGCGGGGTGCTCTGCCAGTCGGTGTTCACGAGACCGGAGGAGGTGTCCTGAAACGCCATCAGGCCCTGGGCTCCTGGAGCGGCGTCCGGGTTGCCGAGGTCCTTCGTGTTCCACTCGAGCAGGAACGCGTTGCCGTTCTGCTCTTTGACGGTGACCTTTTCCTTCGTCGGCGTCGTGTTGTAGACGCTGTCCGACCACTCGTACGTCCAGGTCGCGTCAGCGGGATGCGGCAGCCACGACGCCTGAGCCGTCGCCGGGAACGCGGCCAGAACCGCGAACATCATCGCAACGAGTGCCGCCTTCCCCATTTCCCCGGAGGAGCGTAGCGTGGGATCCGTCGGGTCGCATGGGCCGTTCGGCCCATCCTGGCGGACACCGATGACTAGCCCCGAGGGGCCGCGAACCGCTATTTCAGGCCGTTGCTCCTGCCCGGGGGCGCCGGCACGATCGAGCCGGAGGCGGACGTCGACGACGGCTCGCTCGAAATCGTGGTCGCCGACGTGCTCTGGATGCCCGGCGACGACGAAGCCGACGAGGTCGGCGCTTGCGATGGGGTCGCCAGCGCGGCGCTCGGCCCTGGGGTGCCGCCGTTCACATGGACCTTCGCTTCGATCGGAAGTCGCCGCATCCCCGTCGGAAGACTCAGGGTCATCACGTCCGGATCGGTCGCGACGGTGTTGTGCTCGAACCCGAGCACGTGGCCGATCTCGTGCATCACCGCCGTCAACAGGTCGTTGCGGCCGAAGGCGAGGCTCGAGGATTGGGCGCGCAGCTCACCGGGCGCGGTTCGGGTCGGAAACTCCTTGTCGTCCAAGGGCGTCGAGTCGATGAACCAGCCGTGGCCGGCACCGTTGAGGTCGATCATGACCACCCGGCCCACCGTCTGGGCGAGCGCCTGGCCCTTGAGATCGCCGACCGCGAACACGATCCCTGCCATTGCCCCGGCGACGTCACCGCCTCCGAGTGCTGTCGACCAGCGCTGCGAGGCGGCCTGGATGATCGGCGCAAGCTGTGCCTGGGTGACCGTGCCGTCGGCCGGGGGAGTCCCGGTCGCTGTCGTGGCTGCCAGGAGCATTTCCGGGGCGGGGTCGCGGAACCGCGAGTCGCTGGTCTTGAGGGTGAAGTCGTTGAAGCTGGCGGTGCCGCCCTGGGTCATCGTCCCGAAGCCGCCGTCGACGACCACCGCGTTGAACGCGTGCCCGACGACCGCCCTGTCGTCGACCATCACGCTGACCGTCGAGCCTGCGAGGGAGATCAGCAGCTTGTAGTCGATCGCCGGGTTCAGCACGAGCGCCGCGCTGACGTCCACGCTCCAGCCGCGATACGAGCGATGCCCGATCAAGACCTTGTCGGCAACAGCGTCGATCAGGACGAACTTGAAGTCGGTCGTCGAGTACAGGTCGAAGACGAAACCGGCTGCGACGTTCAGCTTGAGCGTCGCGCTCAACTCTGTGCGCGCGTTCGCCTGGATCCCCTGCGGCAGCCCGAGATCCATGAGCGACAACGCGGGGTCCGCTCCGGCGGAGATCGCGCCGTCGTACCGACCCGCCGCGACCTGCCAGCTGCCGTTCTTCAGGCCGGTGAACATGTCGGCCGTACCGTCGTCGAAGGTCTCGGTGGTCTGGAGCGTGAACGGCCGCTCCAGCACCTTGACCTGGACGTTGTCGAGCTTCCCGCGAGCGTTCTCCGAACCGAAGCCGACGTAGCCCCAGTTGAGGTTCGAGGCGATGCCGTCGATCATGCGCGGGCCGAACGCATAGCTGAACGACTGCTGGTTGTCGACGGTGACCGTGACAACGAGCCCGTTCACCGCGACGAGCACGTTGTAGTAGGTGTCCGCGCGGAGCCTGACGTTCGACGCCTGGGTGTCCACGACCCAGCCGCTCTGGTCACGATGCCCAAGTTGGATTTTGTCGAGCGAGACGTTGATCCCGGCGAACTTGAAGTCGGTCGGCGACTGGTAGTCGAAGATGACGTACGAGTTGGCCTTCCAGCCGGCGGTCGGCTTGACCGCGTTGATCGTCGCCTGGAGCTCGTAGTAGCTCGGCAGCTGCTCGCCGACGTGGTAGATCGTGACCG
>JBDTVA010000129.1:0-4948 GCA_040007455.1 Actinomycetota bacterium
GAGCTCGTCGAAGCGCCGGACGTCGACGTCGCCCTGGACGAGGTAGCCCGGCTCGCGCGTCTCGATTGCCCCCTCGCCCGCGGGCTCGAGCAGCCTCGACAGCGGCGACGTCGCGCTGGGATTCGGGCTCGGCCTGATCCTCGCCACGGCCGCCGCGATCGCGCTCGCGATGGTTCGCGACCGCGAGGGGATGGCGCACTCGTAGACAGAGGGGGTCTCCGAGGAGAAACGGCTCGCCCGGGGACGGCGGGCCGTTTCTGCGCGATGTCAGGCGGCTCGCGTTCCCGCCTGCCAGCTCGCCCACAAGGCGGCGTAGCGCTCGCCTTGCGCCACGAGCTCGTCGTGCGTCGCGAGCTCGACGAGGCGGCCGCCCTCGATCACCGCGACGCGGTCGGCGCGCTGCGCGGTCGAGAGGCGGTGCGCGATCGTGATCACGGTTCTCCCTTGCGACACGGCGGTGAGCGCGCGCTCGACCAGCGCCTCGGTCGCCGGGTCGAGCGACGACGTCGCCTCGTCGAGCACGATCACCGTCGGGTCGGCGAGCGCCACGCGCGCGAGCCCGACGAGCTGCCGCTCACCCGACGACAGTCGGACACCGCGCGTGCGCACGTCGGTCTGCAGCCCGTTCGGCAGTGCCTCGAAGCGCGCAAGCGCGCCGATCCTGCGCAGCGCATCCGCAACCTGCTCGTCGTTCGCGTCCGGCAGCGCGAGCCGCACGTTGTCGGCGAGCGTGCCGGAGAACAGGTGCCCCTCCTGCGGCAGGAAGACGATCTGCCGGCGGAGCGAGTCGAGCGTGGCGTCGCGCAGGTCGACGCCGCCGAGCCGCACGACGCCCTCGGTCGGGTCGTACTGGCGCGTCAGCAGCTTCGCGAGCGTCGACTTCCCCGCGCCGGTCGGCCCGACGAGCGCGAGCTGCTCGCCTTGCCGCACGGTCAGCGAGACGTCGTGCAGGACAGGCTCGTCGCCGTAGCCGAACGTCAGTCGCTCTGCTCGCAAGGCGCCGCCCTCCGGGAGCTCGACGTCGCCGCCGAGCACCGTCACCGGCGTCTCGAGCAGCGCGACGAGCTTGGTCAGCGCGGCGCGCCCGGACTGGAACTGCGACAGCCAGTCGCCGAGCCGGCCGATCGGGTCGAAGAGGGAGAAGAGATAGAGCGAGATCGCGACGACGGTCCCGATCGTCGTCTCGCCCCGCCAGTAGAGCCAGCCCCCGACGAGCATCACCGCCGCGCTCGAGAGCGCCTGCGCGAACGAGATCACCGAGAAGAACGAGATGTTCACGAGCGAGATCCGCCGCCAGGCGCGCACCTGCGCGCGCGACCGGCCGCGGTACTGCTCGAACTGCTCCTGCTCGCGCCCGTACGCCTTGACGACGCGAACGCCCGTCAGCCCTTCCTGCAGCGACGTCATCGTGTCGGCGACGCGCTCGCGAAGTGAAAGGTAGGACGGATGCGAGCGCCGCTGGTACACGATCGCCGAGACGATGATCAGCGGGAACGAGACGAGCACGACCGCTGCGAGCACGGGGGAGAGCAGCACGATCGCGACCCCCGTGAGCACGAGCAGCAGGATGCTGCCGACGACCTCGATCAGCACGTGCCGGGTGAAGGTGGTCAGCGTCTGCACGTCCGACGTCAGCCGCGCGATCAGCACGCCGGCGCGCTCGCTCTCGAAGAACGGCATGGAGAGCTGCTGGAGGTGCTCGTACGCGGCGACTCGAAGTCGGCCGAGGAAGCGCTCGCCCGCCCGCGCGGAGCACACGACGACGAGCCGCTCGAACACGGGGCGGATGAGCACGAGCCCGAGATACGCGAGCGCGGCGCGCCCGATCGCCCCTTCGTCTCCGCCCTCGATCCCCTCGTCGATCGCGTACTTGAGCAGCGCGGGCCCGGCCACCGTGATCAGCGTCGAGCCGACGATCCCGAGCGCGGCGAGCGCGATCAGGCCGCGATAGGGGCGCATGAAGCCCCACGAGCGTGCGAGCACGGGCAGCTTCATGCGGCCTCGATCGCGAGCAGCGTGCGGTAGCGCGTCGAGCGGCCGAGCAGCTCGGCGTGCGTGCCCTCCTCGACGATGTGGCCCGCCTCGAGCACGACGACGCGGTCCGCGAGAGCGATCGTCGCGGCGCGATGGGCGATCACGAGCGTTGTTCGCCCCTCCATCACGGTCGAGAGCGCGGCGCGGATCTCGTGCTCCTTCGTCGCGTCGACAGCGGACGTCGCGTCGTCGAGGATCAGCACCGCGGGATCGGCGAGGATCGCGCGCGCGATCGCAAGCCGCTGCCGCTGGCCGCCGGAGAGCGAGTACCCGCGCTCCCCGAGCACCGTGTCGTAACCGAGCGGGAGCGCAGTGACGAACTCGTGCGCGCCGCCGAGCCGAGCCGCCGACTCGATCTCCCGGCGAGAAGCCTCGGGGCGCGCGAACGCGATGTTCGCCGCGACGGTGTCCGAGAAGAGGAACGTGTCCTCGAACACCACCCCCACGGTGTGCCGGAGGTCGTCCACGCGCAGCTCGCGGATGTCCACGCCGCCGACGACAACGCGCCCGAACTGCGGGTCGTAGAAACGCGCGAGCAGCGCGGCTGCCGTGGTCTTCCCGGAGCCCGTGCCGCCGACGAGTGCGACCGAGCTCCCAGCGGGGATCTCCAGCGAGAAGCCGTCGAGGACAGGCCGTCGAGGCTCGTAGCCGAAGACGACGTCCTCGAACGCGACGTCGGCGGCGCCTTTCTGCGCGAGCCGCTTGGGGCTCGCCGGCTCGACGACGGCCGACTCCGACTCGAGGATCTCGGTGATCCGCATCGCCGCGGCGACGGCCTGCTGCACCGTCTGCACCCGCTGGCCGAGCGTGCGCAGGGGCCACACGAGGATCGCGAGGTAGAGGTTGAACGCAGCGAGCTGGCCGAGCGTGAGCTCGCCGTCGACCACGCTTTGCGTCCCGAACCAGAGCGTCGCGAGGATCCCGAGCAGCGGCAGCGCCTCGAGCGCCGGGAGGAAGACCGCGTCGACACGCGCGACGTCGAGGGCACGGTCGACGACGCGGTCGCTCGCCGTGCGGAAGCGCGCGTTGAGCGCGTCGCCGGCTCCGAGCCCTTTCGCGACGCGAATCCCGGCGATCGTCTCCTCGGCGAGCGCGGTCGCGTTGCCGAGCTCCTCCTGCAGCCGGCGCGTGGTGCCGCCGTACCGCGACGAGTAGCGCCAGAAGCCGATCGAGACGAGCGGCAACGGCAGCAGCACGATCAGCGCGAGCGGCACGTCGATCGTCAGCAGGATCACCGAGACCGCGACGACCGTCAGGACGTAGGCGACCGTGTGGCCGGCAGCGTCGAGCAGCCGCGCGATCAGCTCCGCATCGTTCGACGCGCGGCTCATCAGCTCGCCGGCGCCGACGCGGTCGTGGAAGCGCGCGTCGAGCTCCAGTGCACGAGTGAAGAGCCCGTCCCGCACGGCTGCGTCGGCGTTCGCTCTGTTGCGAATCGCGAAGAAGTGGCGCATCCCGCCGGCGCTCGCCTCGACCAGCCCGAGCAGGACGAGCGCGCCGCACCACAGCATGAGCGCCTGGCGGTTCTCCGGGATGATCCCGCGGTCGATCGCACGCTCGACCACGAGCGGCGTCATGACCGCTGCCCCCTGCCAGATGAGCCCCCCTGCGATCGCGCCGAGCACGCCCCGGCGCTCGCGCACGATCAGGCGCCAGAGATACCGCCAGGCGGCACGTCGTCGCTCGGCCTCGTGCTCCTCCACCGGGCAAACTCTGCACGAACATGCGAAGCCGGCCCCCGATCGAGGAGCGCTTTCCGCGGCCGTCCGTGATGGGCGTCGTCAATGTCACGCCCGACTCGTTCTCGGACGCCGGCGTGCACTACCGTGCCGAGGACGCGATCGCGTCCTCGCGGCGCATGGTGGCCGACGGCGCGGCGATCGTCGACGTCGGCGGCGAGTCCACCCGACCCGGCTCCGAAGGCGTCGGGGTCGAGGAGGAGCTACGCCGCGTGCTGCCCGTGCTCGAGGCCGTCGCGAGCGAGCTCCCGGTCTCGATCGACACCGCGAAGGCGGAGGTCGCCCGTCGCGCCCTCGAGCTCGGCGCGGAGCTCGTGAACGACGTGACCGCGCTCCGTGGCGATCCTGCCCTGGGCGCCGTCGTCGCCGAAGCCGGCGCGTACCTCTGCCTGATGCACATGCAGGGCGAGCCGCGGACGATGCAGGTCGACCCGCGCTATGACGACGTCGCGTCCGAGGTCGCGTTGTTCCTGGAGCAGCGCATCGCCTTCGCAGTCGACGAAGGCGTGAGGGAGGACCGCATCTGCGTCGACCCGGGGATCGGCTTCGGCAAGACGACCGAGCACAACTTCGAGCTGCTGCGCCGGCTCGACCTGATCGCGTCGCTCGGAAGGCCGGTCGTGATCGGCTTCTCGCGCAAGCGGTCTCTGGGCAGGGTGCTGGGCGATCCGGACGCGACGACCGGGCCACTCTCTGCGAGCCTTGCAGCCGCGGTGACGGCGTACGAGCGCGGCGCGACGATCCTGCGCGTGCACGACGTGCGCGAGCACGTCGAGGCACTCGCGGTGGCCCGCGCGGTCGTCGCATGATCGAGCTCGAGCTGCACGCGCTCGAGGTGAGCGGCTTCCACGGCGCGTTGCCGGAGGAGCGCGAGCGCGGGCAGCGTTTCCTGTTCGACGTGTTGCTCGAGGTGCCCGACGCCGTGCTCTCTGACCGGCTCGAGGACGCGATCGACTACCGCGACGTCGCGCTGGCCGTGCGCGAGGTCTCCGACGGGCACGCGTACCACCTGCTCGAGGCGCTCGCGGCAGGCGTCGCGGACGAGCTGCTCTTGCGCTTCCCGGTGAAGCACGTCCGCGTGCGCGTCCGAAAGCCGGACGTCGAGCTCGACCTGCCGGTCGAGTACAGCGCGGCTACGGTCGAACGGTCGAGACCGTGAGCGTGTACCGCGCGTC
>JBDTVA010000130.1:0-4941 GCA_040007455.1 Actinomycetota bacterium
CTGCTCGGCGCGCTCGCGAACTCGCGCGGGCACCGCCACGAGGAGAACGCCGCGAAGCTCGTCAACGCGGCGCTCGAGCTTCCGAAGCCCGTCGGCGCCGCGCTGCTTGCCTCGGCGGAGGCGTACACCCCGCGGGCGACGAAGCTGCTCGACGCTGCGCGCGAGCGACTCGGCCCGATCCAGGAGGTCGCGCTCGCCCTCGCAGAGAACCTGCCGCAGCCGAAGACGCAGCCGTCGCGGAAGCGCCGCCGGCGGCGCCGCAGGAAGAAGACGACGGACGCGAACTCCTCGCAGGCGCAGCAGCAGCAGCGGCCCGGCAAGCAGGCGGACGAGAAGCCGTCCGAGGCTCCGCCGGAGCCCGTCGTCGAGCAGCCCGCAGCCTAGGAGGCCGGGCCTTCGGGGCCGCCGTTCTCGCGCTCGCGCTCGCGCAGGTAGCGCGTCAGCTCGGCGGCGATCGCGTCGCCCGACGGCAGGTTCTCCTCTTCCTCCTCCATCTCCTCGGTGCGCTGCTCGAGCTCCTCGACGTACGCGGCCGTCTCGGGGTCGGACGCGACTGCTTCTGTCACCTGCAGCGCGTACGCCTCGCTCGCTTCCTCGAGCTCCGTCGTGTCGATCTCCGCCTCGAGCAGCTCGCCGAGGCGGCGGCCGAGCGCGAGCGCCGCGCGCGGGCTCGGCGCGAGCGACACGTAGTGCGGAACCGCGGCCCAGAGGCTCGCCGACGGGATGCCTGCCTGCTTGCACGCGTCGTGCAGGACGCCGACGATGCCGGTCGGCCCCTCGTAGCGCGACGCCTGCAGCCCGAGGCGCTCCACTAGCTCGGAGTCGCTCGCGCTCCCGGTCACGGGCGAAGGGCGCGTGTGCGGGACGTCGGCGAGAAGCGAGCCGAGCGTGACGACGAGCTCGACGCCGAGGTCGGTTGCGAGCTCGGCGACGATCGTCGTGAACGTCCGCCAACGGACGTTCGGCTCGATCCCGAGCAGCAGCATGGCGTCGCGGTCGGTCCCCGGAATCTCTGCGTGGTAGAAGGCGTTGTCGGGCCAGTCGATCTGGCGCGTGACGCCTTCGACGAGCGAGACGTGCGGGCGCGTGGCCTGGAAGTCGAAGAACTCCTCGGGGTCGATGTCGGCGAACCGGGCCGCCTGCCAGTTGCGTGCGAGAAAGCCGGCGGCGAGCGAGGCTCCCTGGCCGCCGTCGTTCCAGCCCCGAAAGGCGGTGATGAGGACGGGGCGGCGCAGACTCGGCCGCGACGCGACGCGAAGCTCCTCCATCGCCTCAGTTTACGGGCGAACGCTCGAGGCGGTCGGACGCCAGAAGAGCGTCACGAGCCACACAGCGGTCGCCCAGATTCCTGCTGCGAGCACGACGTGGATCAGCACGAGCCACCAGGGCAGCGCGTTCCTCCACTGGAGCTCGCCGACGGCCGCCTGCGTCACGGCGAGCGCGAGCAGGAGGTACGCAACGCGCTGCGCGATCGCCGGAGCGTTACGACGCAGGTACACCACGACGCCGAGCAGGAGCACGCCGAAGACGGCCGTCGCCCTCACGTGCACCCAGATCGTGCGCTCGATGTTCCCAAGCCGATCGACGACGTCCGGATCGCCCGCGTGCGGGCCGCTCGCAGTCACGAACGTGCCGGTGACGACGACGACCAGCGTCAGCGCCGCGAAGAGCAGTCCGAGCTGCGCGATCCGTCGTGGCACGAACGGCGTTCCGGCGCCGCGGTCGACGCGCCATGCCTCGACCGCCACGACCACCGCCGCGGCGAGCACCGCAATCGCGAGCAGGAAGTGCGACATGACCGCGACGGGATCGAGGTCGAGCCTCACCGTGATCAACCCGAGCGGTGCCTGCGCGATCGTGCCGACGGCAGCAGCCCACGCGGTCGGCCGCACCCACCGCGGCAGGCCGCGCACGAGGTGTGCGCTCACCGCCGTCGCGATCGAGAGCAGGATCGGAACGATGCTGACGACGCGGTTCCCGAACTCGATGAACGAGTGGTAGCTCTGCTCGGGGAACACTGCGCCGGGCGAGCAGCCCGGCCAGCCTTCGCAGCCGAGGCCGGAGCCCGTCAGCCGCACCGTCGCGCCGGACGCGATGATCACGTAGAGCGAGATCGCCGACGCGAAAGCGAGCTTCCGGAAGAACGGCGATGAGACCTCGAGCGAGCGCGTGCGCGGAGCGACGTGCGCCTCGGCGTCCATGCTCCGAGAGTAGTCGCATTCACTACGCCAGCGGCCGCGAAGGCGGCCGCCTTTAGGCGCCCCTACCAGCTAGTAGTCGAGTGGTTCGAGCAGGGCCGGGTATCCGTCGGCCCCGTCGAACGGCGTGGGACGGGAACCCAGGAAGAGCGGCCGGTCGGCGGCGTTCAGGAGCACCGGCATCAGGTCGGGGCCCCTGAGGTGGCCGAGGATGCCCCGGGCGCAGGTTGCCTCGCCGAACTCACTCACGTCGTCGGCGCGTACGCCGGGGCCCGCCACGACGAGCGGCACCGGATCGCCCGAGTGGATCACGTCGGGAGACGCCGGCGTCGCGTGGTCGCCGGTCACGCAGACGATCGCGCGATCGACGGGCAGCTCGGAGAAGACCTCGTCCAGCTGCTCGATCGTCGCCTGCTTCGCATTCGGGTCCTTCGTGTGTCCGGCTGCGTCGGTCGTCTTCTGGTGCACGAAGACGAAGGTGTCGCCGCCGTCGAGTCGCGAGCGGACGTGAGCAAGCCGCCTTCGCAGATCGTCGACGGGATCATCGGTCTCGGGCTCCACGACCGGGTCGAGGCCGACGTATGCGCCCAGCCCGCGCAGGAAGGCCGACTCACCGACGAACGTCCCGCCCACGCCGTGCCGTTCCAGGAACGACGGCACGCGGGTGGGCCGCCCCCACCACTTGAGCGTGATCACGTTGAAGCGCTCGCCCTCGAGGCGGCGCATCACCTCGTGCGTCCACTCCTCCGCCGCGCGCGCCGTGCGCTCCGCTTCGGGCACGACCGCCTGCGGCCGAAGCACCGGGTGCCGGTCGCGGAAGAAGGCGTCGCTGTCGGTCACGCGAGGGTCCCCGCCCCCCGTCACGCGTAGCACCGCCTCGCCGCGCCAGACGTGCGTCAGCGAGAAGGTCAGCCCGCCGACCTCGATCTGCGCGCAGCGCTCGACGAGCTGCTCGGCTTCCTCCGCGTCGCGCTCCGGATCCGGGCGGCCCGTCAACCACCAGCCGCCGTCGCGCCGCTCGGCCGGGCGCAGCGCGGCGTACGCGAACACGTCCGCGGGATCGACCTCCTGCCCCCGGCCGACCGCCTCGAACACGGCGCGGCCCGGGAACTCGTCCGCCCGATACCCGAGCATCGACCAGTGCGCGACCTCCGACGACGGCGCACGCCCCGGCCCGACCGCGTACAACACCCCGCACGACGCGCGCGCGCAGAGCGCGTCGAGGTTCGGCGTCCGCGCGGCCTCGTTCCCGGTCCGGCCGCCGAGGACGTCGTGCGCGCGGTCGCCGAGCCCGTCCAGCAGGACGACGACGATGGGGTGCATCGGCACTAAACCGGGACGCGCTCCAGCGACCGGATCACCCGCGCGACGCCGGGCGGCACGAGCGACTGCCAGTCGCCGCCGTCGCGGAGCGCGGCGCGGACGGCCGCGCCCGAGACGCCCTTCTCGACCCCCTCGTCGAGGACGACGACGTCGTAGCCGGCCGCGCGCAGGCGGTCGAGCTTCGTTCCGCCCCACTCCGAAAAGAGCCGGGTGTACTGCGTGACGCCGTCGGGCACGTACGCCGCCCACAGCTCCGGCTCGTTGACCGGGAAGGGAATGACGTGCACGCGAGCGAGGTCGAGGCCGAGATCGGCGGCGGCGGCCTTCACCATCAGCAGCCGCTCCGCGTACGACCACGGGTTCGACCCAGGCAGATGCCGCAGCGGGTCGGACGGCTCGGGCTTGATCCGCGCCGGGTCGGGGTTGGTGATCCCGACGAACACTTCGCCCGAACGCTCTGCCGCTCCTGCGAGGTACTCGAGGTGGCCGTTGTGAAAGGGCTGGAACCGGCCGTGGATCATCCCGCGGCCGGTCAACGAACGAGGACTCCCGCCCCCTCCTTCACGGAGCCGATCCGCCGGATGAAGAGCCCGTGCCGCTCGAACTCCGCCTCGAGCGCAGGCCCGCGCTCACGCGGCAGCGACACGAGGAGCCCGCCCGCGGTCTGCGGGTCGTAGCCCAGCGCGTCGAAGGTCGGAGCGACCCGCTCGAGCGTGACGTGCCTCGACGCGAACTCGCGGTTCCGAGGGTCCCCGCTCGTCCGCACGCCCTTGCGCGCGCAGTCCAGCGCGCCGTCGATCGCCGGGAAGCGCTCCGACTCGAGCTCGAACGCGACGCCGCTCCTCGACGCCATCTCGTGCGCGTGACCGAACAGACCGAACCCCGTCACGTCGGTGACCGCGTTCGGCGACAGGCCGCGCAGGACCTCGGCGGCGTCCTTGTTCAGCGTGCGCATCCAGTGCACCGCACGCTCGAGCGGCATCGTGCCGGTCACTCCCTTCTTGAACCCGGTCATGATCAGGCCGGTCCCGAGGGGCTTCGTCAGGAAGAGCGCGTCGCCCGGTCGCGCGCCGTTCTTGGGCCAGATCCCGTCGGGGTGCACCGTCCCGACGACCGCGAGGCCGTACTTCGGTTCGTCGTCGCGAATCGTGTGACCGCCGGCGAGCAGACCGCCCGCCGCGCGCACCTGGGCGTCGGCCGCAGCGAAGATCGCGCCGAGCATCTCGATCGGCAGCTCTTCCGGGAACGCGGCGATCGAAAGCGCGAGCAGCGGCGTGCCGCCCATCGCGAAGACGTCGTTGAGTGCGTTCGTCGCGGCGATCGCCCCGTAGTCCGCCGGGTCGTCGACGACCGGCGGGAAGAAGTCGAGCGTGAAGATGATCGCCCGCTCGTCGTCGAGCTTGTAGACGGCGGCGTCGTC
>JBDTVA010000131.1:0-4916 GCA_040007455.1 Actinomycetota bacterium
GCTCCGGGCACGAAGGTCGCGAAGGTCGCGGCACTCAAGGACGACCTGAGCTACGCGCTCGCCACGACGGAGATCCGGATTCTCGCGCCGATCCCGGGCAAGCAGGCGGTCGGCGTGGAGGTCCCCAACCTCAGCCCGAACATCGTCACGCTCGGCGACATCTTCGACGACCTGCCCGCGACCGCGAGCCCGCTCTCGGTCTGGCTCGGCAAGGACATCTCCGGCAGCTCGGTCTGGACCGACCTCGCGCGCATGCCGCACATCCTGATCGCCGGCACGACGGGCTCGGGCAAGTCGGGCTGCATCAACACGATCCTCACCTCGATCCTGCTGCGCGCGACACCGGACGAGGTCCGGATGATCCTGATCGACCCGAAGCGGATCGAGCTCGGCTTCTACGAGTCGATCCCGCACCTGCTGACGCCGGTCGTCTCGAACCCGAAGCAAGCGAGCGTGGCACTGATCAACGTCGTCGCCGAGATGGAGCGCCGCTACGAGAAGCTGAGCATCGTGCGCGCCCGCAGCCTCCCCGAGGCGAACCGTGCGCTGAAGGCGCGCGGCGAGCAGCCGCTCCCGTACCTGCTCGTCGTGATCGACGAGCTCGCCGACCTGATGATGACGAGCCCCCAGGAGGTCGAGGACGCGATCATCCGCCTCGCGCAGAAGTCGCGCGCGGTCGGCATCCACCTCGTGCTCGCGACGCAGCGCCCGTCGGTCGACGTGATCACCGGGATGATCAAGGCGAACGTTCCCTCGCGGATCGCGTTCGCCGTCTCGAGCCAGACCGACTCGCGGGTGATCCTCGACGCGAACGGCGCGGAGAGCCTGCTCGGCCAGGGCGACATGCTCTTCAAGCCGCTCGGCACCTCGCGGCTCCAGCGCGTCCAGGGAGCGTTCGTCACCGAGGAAGAAGTGACGCTCGTCGTCGAGCAGTGCCGCGCCCAGCGCGAGCAGGAGCTGGACGAATCGCTCCTGGAGGCACACGACGTGCAGATCGAGGTCGACGAGGACGGCTTCGACCCCGACGAGGACGCGCTCCTCGAGAAGGCGATCGAGATCGTCGTCCAGGCCCAGACCGCCTCCACGAGCCTCCTCCAGCGGCGCCTGCGGGTCGGCTACACGCGGGCCGGCCGGCTGATCGACATGCTGGAGCGCCGCGGGATCATCTCGGGCTACGAAGGCTCCAAGCCCAGGCGGGTGCTGATCTCCGAGGGCGATCTCCAGCGCGTGACCGTGGCGGACTAACCCGTCCGCCGTAACACGTCTCATCCAGGCAGAGGGGTCGGCGGGGTCTAGCATCGGGAGGAGCTCATCAAGCAGATGAACGCGCTCCGGCCGCTGCCGACGAGCGGCAAAATCAAGGCGCCGAAGACCCTCTCGTCGGCGTGGACTCAGGTGCGAGGAGGGCGGGAGCGATTCCGCCCTCCTCACACGCTCTTCCGGCCCGTTACCCCGCCCGGGCGAACCAATTAGGATCGCCCCGGGTAATCAGGGAGACGAACGAGGAGGGCTAGTGACGAGTAGGCGTATATGGCTGTCCGCGCTGACGGTGCTCGCAGCGCTGCTGCTGGCGATGGGCGCCGCGGCCTGCGGCGGCGACGACAACGGCGGTGCGGCGACAACGACGGCGGAGACACAGGCCGAAGCCGTCACGGCGGGCCTGGTCAGTGACGTCGGCCGCTTCAACGACAAGTCGTTCAACCAGTCGGCGCTCGAAGGCCTGAACAAGACGAAGGACGAGCTCGGTGCCGACACCCGGGCGATCGAGTCCCGGGCAGCCGGTGACTACGTGCCGAACCTGTCGTCGCTCGCGCGACAGAACTACGACGTCACGATCGGCGTCGGCTTCCTCCTTGCGGAGGCTGTCAACACGGTCGCGCGGAAGTTCCCGGACGCGAACTTCGCGATCATCGACTACTCGGTGATGGCGCCGCCGTTCACCGACTCGGCGAAGAGCGTCGCCACCCCGGACAACGTCCAGGGCCTGACGTTCGCGACGAACGAGAACAGCTACCTGATCGGCTGCATGGCCGCGCTGATGGTGAAGGCACAGGGCGGCCAGCAGGTGATCTCGGCAGTCGGCGGCCTGGACATCCCGACGGTGAGCATCTTCATCGCGGGCTACCAGGACGGCGCGAAGGCCTGCAACCCGGCCATCAAGGTGCTCGTCGGGTTCTCGCAGGACTTCGTCGCGCAGGACAAGTGCAAGGAGCTCGCGCTGAACCAGATCGCGCAGGGCTCGCAGGTCGTGTTCCAGGTCGCCGGAGGCTGTGGCCTCGGCGCCCTCGACGCGGCGAAGGAAAAGGGGAAGTGGGGCATCGGCGTCGACAAGGACCAGTCCGACCTCGGCGCGCACATCCTCACGAGCGCGGTCAAGCGCGTCGACGTGGCGGTCTTCGAAACCGTCAAGGCGGCCCAGGAAGGCACCTTCCAGGGCGGCAGCGACGCGTTGTTCAACCTCGAGAACGAGGGCGTCGCGATCGGGACGACCTCCGACAAGGTCACGCAGGACATCCTCGACAAGCTCGACGAGCTGAAGCAGCAGATCATCGACGGCTCGATCACGCCGAAGTCGAGCCTGTAAGACCCGGCTCGGTAGGGGCGGGCCGATGCGGCCCGCCCCTACTGCTTAGAATCGCCCAGGTGCCCCTTCAGGCAATACATGCCTGTTTCTGGCCCGCGATCACGCGGCGCCAGAGTCCACCCTCGCCCTTGCTAAGGCTGCCAGCCTTAGCCGCGGACGAGTGCGGCCGCTGGCTTGGTGCTCGCGACCCAGAAGCGGGGCAGCACTACCTGAAGGGGCACTAGTGGCGTCCGAGACCCCCGTCCTCGAGATGTGCGGCATCACGAAACGCTTCCCGGGCATCGTCGCGAACGACGCGGTCGACTTCGACCTGCGCCCCGGCGAGGTGCACGCGCTCCTCGGGGAAAACGGCGCGGGCAAGTCGACGCTGATGAACATCCTCTACGGGCTCTACACGCCCGACGAGGGGGAGATCCGCGTTCGCGGCGACAAGATCGTGATGCACTCGCCCCGAGACGCCATCGCGCAGGGGATCGGGATGGTGCACCAGCACTTCATGCTGATCCCGGTCATGACGGTGGCCGAGAACGTCGTCCTCGCCGACGAGCCTCGGCAGGGCGCCGTCTTGCTCGACTACGGCGAGGCGGAGCGACGCGTACGAGAGCTCGCGGCGCGCTTCAAGTTCGCGATCGACCCGAGCGCGAAGATCCAGAACATCTCGGTCGCGCAGCAGCAGCGGGTCGAGATCCTGAAGGCGCTCTACCGCAAGGCCGACATCCTGATCCTCGACGAGCCGACCGCCGTCCTGACGCCGCAGGAGGCGAGCGAGCTGTTCGAGATCCTTCGCGGGCTGACCGCCGAGGGTCTCTCGGTGATTTTCATCACCCACAAGCTCGACGAGGTCCTGGAGATCTCGGACCGGATCACGACGCTCCGCCGCGGCAAGAAGGTCGAGACCGTCCCGCGTGAGGGCGCGACCGAGGCCGGCCTCGCCAAGCTGATGGTCGGACGCGAGGTGCTCCTCAGCGTCGACAAGAAACCCGCGGAGCCGGGCGAGCCGATGCTCGTCGTCGAGAACCTGTCCGTCAAGGACGACCGCGGCCTGCCGGCCGTGCGCGACGTGTCGTTCGAGGTGCGCGCGGGCGAGATCGTCGGGATCGCCGGCGTCGACGGGAACGGGCAGTCAGAGCTGATCGACGCGCTGACCGGACTGCGGAAGCCCGACTCGGGCCGCGTGCTCGTCGGCGGCGACGACGTGACGAGCGCGAGCGTGCGCAAGCACCTCGACGACGGCATCGGCCACATCCCCGAGGACCGCCAGCGGCGCGGCCTCGTGCTCGAGTTCACCCTCGCCGAGAACCTCGCGTTCTTCGCGTATCGGCAGCCGCCGGTCTCGCGCTTCGGCTGGCTCAGTCCACGTCGGATGGTCGAGCGCGCGCGCGATCTTCTGCGCGCGTACGACGTGCGCGGAGGCGGTCCGCAAACACGTGCGTCCGCGCTGTCCGGCGGCAACCAGCAGAAGGTGGTGCTCGCCCGCGAGGTGGAGCGCGACCCGCAGGTGCTCGTCGCCGCGCAGCCGACCCGTGGGCTCGACGTCGGCGCGATCGAGTTCGTGCACCGCCGCCTCATCGAGGAGCGCGACGTGGGGCGCGCGATCCTGCTCGTCTCGTTCGAGCTCGAGGAGGTGCTGTCGCTCTCCGACCGGATCCTCGTCGTCTACGAGGGCCGCATCGTCGGGGAGTACCCGCCGACCGCGACGCAGGAGGAGCTCGGCCTCGCGATGGTCGGTGGCACCCGCGAGGCGGCCGCGTGAGCGCGACGCCGCCCGTGTCGCAGGTCCCGCACCAGCCGACCGGCGGCGACTCTGCGCCGAGCCCGGCCGCGCGGATGGCCTTCTATCAGCGCGCCGGGGGGGTCGTCACGCCGCTCGTCACGACGATCCTCGCGTTCTCGATCGGCGGGATCGTCGTTGCGGCGACCGGCCACAACCCGATCTCGACGTACAAGGGGATCTTCGAGGGCACCGGCCTGAACTGGTTCTTCCCGTGGGTCTCGGGCGACGAGCGGATCGCCGCGGAGTTCAACATCCAGCAGACGCTCCTCGTAACGACCCCGCTGATCCTCACCGGGCTCGCGGTCGCGTTCGCATTCCGCTGCGGGATGTTCAACATCGGGGGCCAGGGCCAGTACACGATGGGCGCGATCACGGCCGTCTGGGTGGGGACGACCTGGGCAAGCATGCCCGGCATCCCCCACGCGTTCCTCGCGATCGTGCTGGCGATGCTCGTCGGCGCGCTCTGGGCGGGGATCGCCGGCATCTTGAAGGCGACCGTCGGGGCGCACGAGGTGATCACGACGATCATGCTCAACTGGATCGCGTACTGGGTCGGCA
>JBDTVA010000132.1:0-4906 GCA_040007455.1 Actinomycetota bacterium
ATCCGGGCTCGTTGATCCGGTGCTTCAGCTCCTTGTGCGCCACCGCGTTGCGGAGGAGCGCGGTGAGCTCGTCGTCGCTCGCGCCTGTGCGGAGCGGCGTCTTCAGGTCCCATTCGCGCCGCGAGAAGAGGCAGGTGCGGAGCTGGCCGTCCGCGGTCAGTCGGATCCGATCGCACGTCGAGCAGAAGGGCTCGGAGACCGGGTTGACGAAGCCGACCTCGCCGTTGCCGTCGGCGAAGCCGAAGCGCTTCGCCGTGGACGATGCCTTGGCAGGGAGCTCGACGAGCGGGCCGTGCTCTTTCTCGATCAGCGCGCGGATCTCAGCTCCGGTGAGTACCTGGTCGTCGCGCCAACCTTCGTCCGCGTCGAGCGGCATGAACTCGATGAAGCGGACGACGTACGGCTTTCGTCGCGCGAGAGCCGCGAGGCGCGGGACGTCTTCCTCGGTGAAGCCCTTGATCGCGACGCAGTTCACCTTGATCGGGCGGAGCTCGGGGTGACGCTCGGCCTCCTCGAGCCCGCGGAGCACCTCGTCGAGCGCGTCGCGCCGCGTCAGCTCCGCGAAACGGACGTGGTCGAGCGAATCGAGGGAGACGTTGATCCGGCGAAGGCCCGCGTCGACGAGCGCCTGCGCGAGCCGGTCGAGGAGCACGCCGTTCGTCGTCAGCGAGAGGTCGCGGACGCCCGGCGTGTCGGCGAGCATGCGCACGAGCACCGGCAGTTCGCGGCGAACGAGCGGCTCGCCGCCCGTCAGGCGAACTTCGTCGACGCCGAGCCGCGCGAGCTCGGCGACGAGCCGCGCGATCTCCTCGAAGCTGAGCACCTCGGCCCGCGGGAGCCACTCGAGTCCTTCCGGGGGCATGCAGTACGTGCACCGGAAGTTGCACTTGTCGGTGACGGAGACGCGGACGCTCTTGATCTCCCGGCCCCAGCTGTCCGTGAGCGGTTCCACACGGAGAGCCTAGCGCGAGGCTATTCGGCCCAGAGCTTCGCGAGGTGGACGATCGTCTCGGCCGCGGCGCCCATGTCGGCGACGCAGACCCATTCGCGCTGCGAGTGGTACTGCTGACCGCCCGTGAAGATGTTGGGGGTCGGCAGGCCGAACTCGGACAAACGCGAGCCGTCCGTTCCGCCGCGCACGAGTGAGCGAACCAGCTCGAGCCCCGCACGGCGCACGGCTTCGTCCGCGAGCTCGACGGCGCGTGGGACGGCGTCGAGGTACTCCTTCATGTTGCGGTACTGGCGGCGGATCTCTACCTCCGCGCCGCCGACCTTCTCCGCCGTCTCGCGCACGAGCTCGGCGTAGCCCTCGAGCTTCTCCTCGTCGAAGTCGCGCAGGATCATCCGCACCTCGACGTTCTCCGCATCGCCTTCGATGCGCGTGGGATGGATGAAGCCGGCGCGCTCTTCGGTGCGTTCCGGCGAGACCTCACGCGGAAGGGCCGCGACGAAGTCCGCAGCGAGGCGGATCGCGTTCACGAGGATGTCCTTCGCGTAGCCCGGGTGCACGGCGCGTCCGCGGAAGCGCACGCGCGCCTCGAGCGCAGAGAACGTCTCGTCCTGGATCTCGCCGGCGGTCGAGCCGTCGAGGGTGTAGGCAACCTCGGCGCCGAACCCGTCGAAGTCGAAGTTGTCGACGCCGCGGCCGACCTCCTCGTCCGGGGTGAACGCGACTTTCAGCGTGCCATGCGGTACGTCCGGGTTGCGCACGAGGTACGCGACGGCCGCCATGATCTCCGCGACGCCGGCCTTGTCGTCGGCGCCGAGCAGCGTCGTGCCGTCGCTGGAGATCAGCTCGTGTCCCACGTGGTTCGCGAGCTCCGGCCACTCGTCCGGGTCGAGCACCTGCGAGGGATTGCCCGGCAGCGGGTGCGGCCCACCTCCGTACTGGAAGACCTGCGGCTTCACGTTCTCGCCCGACACGTCGGGCGACGTGTCGACGTGCGCCACCAGCCCGATCGTCGGCGCGTCCGTGTTGCCCGCGAGGGTCCCGTAGACGATCCCTGCGTCGGAGAGCTCCGCGTCGAGCCCGAGCCCGTGCAGCTCTTCGAGGAGCAGCCGCGAGAGGTCGAGCTGACGCTCGGTCGAGGGCGCGCTCGGCGAGTCGGGGTCGGACGTCGTCCAGACCTGCGCATACCGGACGAGCCGCTCGCGCGCGTCCGCGCCGAGCTCGCGAGCCAGGTCGGACCGGTAGCCGTTCGCGTCCACGGCGGGAGAGCTTAGTCCGCGCGCCGCGGTAACGTCCGCGCGTGCCCGCGCTGCTCGCCCTCGTGGTCGTCACCGCGGTGTGGGGCGTCACCTTCGTCCAGGTCAAGGACGCGCTCGAGGTCTACCCGCTGTTCGCCTTCCTCGCGGTGCGGTTCGCGATCGCGACGCTCACGCTCGCACCGCTTGCTGCGCCTCGCCTCAAAGCGGCGGGCTGGAAGCCGGGCGCGCTGCTCGGTGCTCTCCTCGCGATCGGCTACGCGTTGCAGACGGCGGGGCTCGAGCGCACGACGGTCTCGAGCACCGGCTTCATCACCGGCCTCTACGTCGTGTTCACGCCCGTGTTCGCGTACCTGCTGTTCCGGCTCCGCGTCGCCCGGATCGTCGTGATCGGCGTGGGCCTCTCCGTGCTCGGTCTCGCGCTCCTGGCCGGCGTCGGCGTCGGCGACCCGGTCGGCGACGCGCTCGTCCTCGCCGCCTCCGCGGTGTACTCGGTGCAGATCGTCCTGATGGAGCGCTACACGCCGCGCTACGACCCGATCGCGTTCACCTTCGTCGAGATGCTCGCGGCGTTTGTGGGCTTCGCCGTGATCGCGGTCGCGCTGGGGCAGATCGAGCTGCCGCGCGGCTGGGTCGTCTGGGGCGCGCTCCTCGTGACCGGCGTCTTCGCGAGCGCGCTCGGCTTCCTCGTCCAGACGTGGGCGCAGCAGCAGCTCTCCGCCGCGCGCACGGCGCTCGCGTTCGCGATGGAGCCGGCCTGGACCGCGGTCTTCGGCTTCTGGCTCGCGGGCGACCGCCTCGGAGCTGCGGGGTGGACGGGCGCCGCGCTGATCATGGCGGGGATCGTCGTCGCCGAGCCCGCTGCGGCAGATGCGTTGCGCAGGCTGCTCCGCCGGTGACGCCGGTCCTCCTCGCGCTCGCCTCGGCCGCGCTCTTCGGCGCGATGACCGTCGCGGTGAGGCTCGGCCTCCTCCGCACGCCGGACGTGCGGCTCGGCGCGGCAGCGACGGCGCTCGTCGCATTCGGCGTCGCGCTGGCAGCGACGCCGTTCGGCTCCGGCGAGGCGAACCTACGGGACCTGGCCCTCTTCGCGCTCGCCGGGCTGCTCGCGCCCGGCGTCTCGCAGCTGCTCTTCACCCTCGCCGTCCGCGACGCGGGCGCGGCACGTGCGTCCGTGATCGTCGGCGCCGCCCCGCTGGTGACCGTTGCGCTCGGCCTGCTCGTGCTCGACGAGCCGTTCGAGCTCGCGCTGCTCGCCGGCGCGGCGCTGATCGTCCTCGGCGGCACCGCGCTCGTGTGGGAGCGGCTGCGGCCGGAGAGCTTCCGTGCGGTCGGGATGGTCTGGGCGATCGGCTGCACGCTCCTCTTCGCGAGCCGCGACACGTTCGTCCGCTGGTTCTCCGACGAGACGCCGGTCGCCTCGACCGCAGGGGCCGCGGCGACGCTCTTCGGCGGCTCTCTCGTCCTCGGCGTGCTCGCACGCAGAGCTCCCTGGCGCCGCGCTCTCCTGTTTGTGCCGGCGGGTCTGTGCTTCGGGCTTTCGTACGTCTTCCTCTTCGAGGCCTACTACCGCGGCCGCGTGACGGTCGTCTCGCCGCTCGTCGCGACCGAGTCGCTCTGGGGCGTGGGGCTCTCGGCGCTGCTGATCGGTAGGAGCGAGCGCGTGGGGCGGCGCCTCGTCGTCGGGGCGGTCCTGATCGTGGCTGGCGGAGCGCTGATCGGCGCCGCGCGCTAGTTGCGGACGACCCAGTTGACGAGCACGAGGGCGGCGCAGACGGCGATCACGCCCGCGAGGCCGACGGTGCTTGCGGCGATCCCGATCAGCGGAATCGCCGTGATCAGCGAGACGATCACGATCGCCGTGCCCTGGTCCGCGGGCCGCTTCGCCGGACGCCGGTCCTCGAGGCGCCGCTCGATCCGCTCCGCGAAGCGCTCGACGAGCTCGTCCTCGTAGCCGGGCCCCAGCTCCCGCCGGGCCTCGAGCGCCGCGCGCGCCTCGTCCCGTGGCACCAGCTCCTCGGTCACGAGCGCATCCTACTGTCTCGTTGATCTGCTATGCTCAGACTCAGATTTTCTCAAAGGAGGAACGAAAGCACATGGCAAAAACTATCGGAATCGACCTCGGCACGACCAACAGCGCGATGGCCGTGCTCGAGGGCGGCGAGCCGACCGTGATCCCGAACGCCGAGGGCGGCCGAACCACGCCGTCCGTCGTCGCGTTCACGAACGACGGTCAGCGGCTCGTCGGGGCGCCTGCGAAGCGCCAACAGGTGACGAACCCGCAGAACACGATCTTCTCGATCAAGCGCTTCATGGGCCGCAAGCACGACGAGGTCTCGGAGGAGATGACGATCGTCCCCTACGAGGTCGTCAAGGGACCCAATGGAGACGTGCTCGTCAAGGCCGGCGGCAAGGACTACGCGCCGCCGGAGATCAGCGCGATGATCCTGCAGAAGCTCAAGGCCGACGCGGAGGCCTACCTCGGCGAGCCGGTCACCCACGCGGTGATCACGGTCCCGGCCTACTTCAACAACGCACAGCGCGAGGCGACCAAGGACGCCGGCAAGATCGCCGGCCTCGAGGTCCAGCGCATCGTCAACGAGCCCACCGCAGCCGCGCTCGCGTACGGGCTCGACAAGGACAACGCCGACCAGACGATCCTCGTCTTCGACCTCGGCGGCGGCACGTTCGACGTGTCGGT
>JBDTVA010000133.1:0-4900 GCA_040007455.1 Actinomycetota bacterium
TTGACGATCGAGGCGCCGCCGATCTCGCGCTACTGGCGCGCGACCACGCTCGACGTCTTCAACGGCGACTACTGGCTCGAATCGACGCTCGAAGCGCAGCCCGACCCGCTCTTCGACCCGCTGCTTCCGCCGGCGGGCCGCAACGAAAAGCAGCAGCTCCGCGCGCGCGTGAAGGTCGAGGCGCTGCAAGACAACCACCTCATCGGGGCCAGCGTGCCGGTGCGCTACGAGCTCGACGACGAGGAACAGTTCGTGATCTATCAGTCCACCGGGACCGCGTTCGTCCCTCAGGGCGTCCCGCGCGGCTCCACCTACACAGCCTGGAGCTACGCGCCGCGGCCGTCACCACGGGCGCTCGCGCGGTCGGCGCCGATCTACTCCGCGGCGCTCGACCGCTACCTGGTCGTCCAGGCGCGCACCTCGACGCCACCGTCGCCGCACTTCGGCTCATCCGCGCGGCGCGAGACGATGGACGTGATCATTGCCGAGAACCCGGCGCTGAGCTCCTACCGGCCGCTCTACGAGCGCGCCCTCGCGATCGCGGGAGACGCGCCGAGCCCGTACGCGGCCGTCGTCGCGCTCGAGACGTCGTTCCGCGACGGCCAGAGCTACGTCTACGACCAGAACCCATCCATGCGGGGGGACATTCCACCGCTCGTCGAGTTCGTCACGCGCACCCACCGCGGCTACTGCCAGTACTTCGCCGGGGCGATGGCGCTGATGCTTCGCTACCTCGGGATCCCCGCGCGCGTCGGCGCCGGGTTCACGAGCGGCTCGTACGACCAGGAGAAGGGCCGCTGGACGGTGACCGACCACGACGCGCACACGTGGGTCGAGGTGTGGTTCCGCGGCTACGGCTGGCTCCCGTTCGACCCGACCCCGGGCCGCGGCGACCTCGACGGCGCCTACAGCGCGGCGTCGGTCGGCTTCAACGCCGCCGCGGTGTCGGCGGCGATCGCTGCGGGCCTCGACGCGGCGGACTACAAGCTCGAGACGGAGCGCTTCGACCGCGGCGGCGCCGTCGGGCGCAGCGCCGACGGCCGCGACTTGCCGGGAGACATCTCCGGGACCACGAGCGGCCGGAACCAGGGCAGCCTCCTGCGCCTGCTGGCACTCGTGGCGCTCGCACTCGTGGCCGGGATCGGGCTCCTGAAGCTCGGGCTGCGCCGGGCGCGGTTCCTCACGAGGGACCCGCGCAAGGTGGCGGCCGCCTGTCGCCGCGAGCTCGGCGAGTTCCTCGCCGACCAGAAGATCGCGGTTCCCGAGAGCGCGACGCCGGCCGAGCTCGGTGAGGTCGTGCGGCAGCAGGTCGCGCACGACGTCGTCCCGTTCGTCGACGCGGTGACCGCCGCGCGCTACGGGCCTCCGGAGCGCGCCGAGGAAGCCGCCCGTCAGGCGCGCCGCGAGCTCCGGCGCATCGAGCGCGCGCTGCGACGCCGGCTCTCCGTCTGGGAGCGTGTGCGCGGGCTGGTCTCGGTCCGCTCGCTCGGTCTTACGTAGTGGTCGCACACGCGATCGTGATGGCCGCGGGCGAGGGGCGGAGGCTCCGCCCGCTCACCGAGCGGTGGCCGAAGCCCGTCCTGCCGATCGACGGGCGGCCGGTGCTCGGAACGCTTCTGCGCGAGCTCGCGGCGGCCGGTGTCGACCGCGCGGTCGTCGTCACCGGGCACCTCAACGAGCAGGTCCGGGCGCTCGCAGGCGACGGCCGCGCCTGGGGCCTCGATGTGCGCTACGCGGACCAGCCCCGTCCGGACGGGTCCGCCGACGCGGTCGCCCGGGCGCTCGCGGCGGGAGCCGAGCCGCCGTGCCTCGTCGCGGGGGCGGACACGGTGTTCGGCACCGGGGACGTCGCCCGTTTCGTCGAGGCGGCGGAGGGAGGCCCCGCGATCGCCGTGCGCCGCAACCCGCCGCCTGCGCCGCCGCACCGTTACGCCGTCGCGTCTCACGACGGTGTCGTCACCACGGTTTTGGACGACGACCCTGCGAACCCGTTCGCCGCCGCGCCGCTCTGGCTCCTCACCGACGAGGTTGTCCCGCACCTCTGCGCAGACAAGCCGCCCTACGAGCTGGGCAATGCGTTCCAGGCTGCGATCGAGACCGGCGTCCCGGTTTCCGCGATCGAGATCGGGAGAACACGCGATTTGACGGACCCGCTTGACTTGGTGAAGGAGAATTTCCCGTATCTGAAGCCCACGAAATGAGCGACACCTACGACCTTTTTCAACAGGGCCGAGCCCACCTTCGCGAAGGCATGCCGGCACAGGCGACCGTCTCGCTCGAGAAGGCGAAGAAGCGTGAGCCCGACAAGGCGTCGATCCGCGAGGCGCTCGGGATCGCGTACTTCCGCCTCCAGCGCTGGGACGAGGCGGAGACCGAGTTCCGGGCGCTGCTCGAGCTGTCGCCGACCGAGGACTACGCCCACTACGCGCTCGGCCGTGTGCTCGAGAAGCAGGGCCGCATGCACGAGGCGAACGGCCACTACAAGCTCGCCGCCTCGCTCAGTCCGGGCACCCCGCACTACGAGTCGCGGATCCGCGACGCGCTCTAAAGGCGGCCGCTTCGCGGCCGCAGGCGCAGCGAATTCCGAAGCTTCTCCGTCGTTCGATCGTCCATACTCGCCCGATCTTGAGAGCGGTCGTCCAGAGGGTGTCGCGGGCGAAGGTGACGCCCGGCGGTGAGATCGGCCCCGGTCTCTGCGTGCTCCTGGGCGTGGCCGACGGTGACAACGCCGCGGACGCCGAGCGGCTCGCCGGCAAGGTCGCGCGCCTGCGGATCTTCGAGAACCACGACGGGAAGTTCGACTGTTCGCTGCTCGACGTCGGCGGCGAAGCGCTCGTCGTGTCGCAGTTCACGCTGATCGCCGACACCGAGAAGGGCAACCGCCCGTCATTTGTGCGCGCAGCGCGGCCCGAGCAGGCGGAGCCGCTGTACGAGCGCTTCTGCGACGCGCTCGCCGCCCTCGGCGTGGGAGTCGCGCGGGGCGTCTTCGGCGCGCGGATGGCGGTCGAGCTCGTGAACGACGGGCCGGTGACGATCGTCCTCGAGTGAGCTCCACCGCGCTCATGCTGGCGCTCGCCGCGGCGTTCCTGCACGCAGGCTGGAACCTGCTGCTCGCTCGCGCGCGCGACGTGCAGGCCGCAACCGCAGTCGTGCTCGGGCTCTCGGCCGTACTCTTCGCGCCCGTTGCCGCGGTGACGTGGGACGTGGAGTGGGAGGTGTGGCCGTGGGCGCTCGGCTCGGCCGCGTTCGAGCTCGCGTACTTCGCGCTGCTCGCGTACGCGTACGAACGGTCGGCGCTGAGCGTCGTGTATCCCGTCGCCCGCGGGCTGGCACCGGTGCTCGTGCTCGCCGTCGGGATCGCAAGCGCGACCAGGGGCGAGATTGCGGGCGTCGCGCTCGTCGGCGCCGGGGTGCTGCTCGTCCGGGGACTCCGCCAGCCGGAGGGCCGGGGCATCCTCCTCGGCGCGCTGATCGCCATCTGCATCGCGGGGTACACGCTGCTGGACAACCGCGGGATCGAGCATGCGAACGCGTTCGCCTACTTCGAGCTCGTGATCGGCGTACCCGGGCTCGTCTATCTCGCCGCGATCTGGCGTCGGCGAGGTGCGCCCGCTCTGCGGTCGGAGCTCGGTTGGGCGACGCTCGCGGCGGCGGTGGCGGCGACGCTGGCGTACGTCCTCGTCCTGCTCGCGCTCGACCGCGCAGAGGCAGCCCCGGTCGCCGCGGTACGTGAGACGAGCGTCGTGATCGCGGTCGTCCTGGCGGCGTTGTTCCTGCACGAACGGGTCGGCTGGGGGCGCCTCGCCGGGGCCGCGCTCGTCGCAGCCGGGGTGGCGCTGCTATCCTTCTGACACCACATTTCGGGCAGGTTCGAGATGGGCGCGCGGCGCCCATTTTCTGTGAAAGGGCTGCAAAATGGCCAAAGTCCACGACAAGGAGAAGTCGCTGCACCGCGAGATTGCGAATCGAGTCGAAACCGCCATGCCTGACGTCGAGGTCCTCGCCGTCGAGCTGAACGGACCCGAGCGCTTCACGGTGTTCATCGACCGCGTCGGCACGGGCGTCGACCACGCGCTCTGCGCGC
Source organism: Actinomycetota bacterium (assembly GCA_040007455.1). Classification (GTDB taxonomy): domain Bacteria; phylum Actinomycetota; class Thermoleophilia; order Gaiellales; family Gaiellaceae; genus JACCTU01. The sequence goes on from JBDTVA010000133.1 coordinate 4,085, forward strand.
GGGTCACGGACGAGCTCCGCGACTACCTGCGCGAGTACACGATCGACGTGAGCTCGCCGGGAATCGAGCGCCCGCTCCGCAAGCCCGAACACTTTCGAAGCGCGGTCGGCCGCCGCGTCACCCTGCGCACCGAGGCGCGCAAGCGTCTGCGCGGCGAGGTCGTCGACGCGGGCGACCGGGCCCTGACCCTGAAGACTGACAACGAAGCCGTGGAGGTTCCCTACGAGGAAATCCTGCGCGGGAACCTGACGGACGAGAGGTAAGCAGAGATGAGCAGAGAGATCATCGAGGCGGTCCAGACGATCGAGCGCGAGAAGGGCATCGACGAGGGCACCCTCGTCCAGGCCCTCGAGGACGCGCTGTTGGCCGCCTACAAGAAGACGCCGGGCGCGGCGCGCCACGCCGTCGTCGAGTTGGACGACGAGGGAGAGTTCCGCGTCTTCTCGATCGAGCTGCCTGCCGAGCTCGAGGAGCGCCTGCTCGACGAGGCGCGCGAGCGCACGATCGACGAGCTCGAGCGGATCGAGGAGGAGTCCGGCGAGCGCCAGCACACGCTCGTCTCGGACGACGACCTCGACATCGACTGGGAGCAGGTTCCCGAAGAGCTGATCAAGCGCGAAGACGTGACGCCGGAGGACTTCGGGCGCATCGCCGCGCAGACCGCGAAGCAGGTGATCCTGCAGCGGATCCGCGAGGCGGAGCGCGCGATGATGTACGACGAGTACATCGACCGCGTCGGCGAAGTCGTGACCGGGATCGTGCAGCAGGCCGGCGACCGCAACAACGTGCTCGTCGACCTCGGCAAGGTCGAGTCGC
>JBDTVA010000134.1:0-4849 GCA_040007455.1 Actinomycetota bacterium
AGACCGGCTTGACCTCGATCCCGGATTCGGTCTCGCGCGAGTCGGTCGCCGCCACCCGTCCATCGTAGAGACGGGGAGGCGATCGTACCCGTGTTTTCCAGGTTCAAACCCATAAACCATCCCAGTACGCTTCGCCCGTGAACGTTGTCGTGAAGCTCTTCGCGGCGCTCCGGGAGCGAGCCGGCACCGGCGAGCGCGCGCTGGAGCTCGCCGACGGGGCGCGGGTCGCGGACGTCTGGGCCGCACTCGCGCTGGGGGACGAGCCGGCCGGGCTGCTCTACGCGGTCAACCGCCAGTACGCCGAGCGTGACCGGGCGCTCGAGGACGGCGACGAGGTCGCGCTGATCCCGCCCGTCTCGGGCGGTGCGTTCGTCGTGACGGAGAAGCCGCTCTCGCTCGAGGCGGTCGTCGCGGAGGTCGAGGATCCGAGCGCGGGCGCCGTCGCGACGTTCACCGGGACAGTTCGCCGCGAGTCGCGCGGCCGGACCGTGCACCACCTCGAGTACGAGGCGTACACGGAGATGGCCGAGACGGTGATGGTCGGTCTGGCCACGTTGTTGAAGGCGCGCTACGACCTGCACGAGATCGCGATCCACCACCGCGTCGGGCGCGTCGAGATCGGCGAAGCCTCCGTCGTGATCGCGGTGTCGGCGCCCCATCGCGGGGACGCGCTCGCTGCGTGCAAGGACGCGATCGACGCGCTGAAGGAGACGGTGCCGCTCTGGAAGAAGGAGGTCTACGAGGGCGGCGAGGAGTGGATCGGGCGAGGGTCGTGACGCCCCTTTCCGCTACAACGAGACGATGAGCGAGTACCGGCCCGAGCAACGCGAGGATCCCGTGGACTGGGCGGCGCGGTCGCGCGAAGCCGAGGAGGAGTACAACCTCTCGCAGCTCCGCGGCTACGAGCCCGTGCACCCTGAGCCGGGGTGGCGCTCCGTCGCGCGCAAGCTGTGGGTGCCGATCGCGTTTCTCGGCGCCCTCCTCTTGAAGTTCAAGGCGGCCGTCTTCGTCGTATTCAAGCTCAAGTTCGTCGGCACCGCGCTCTCCGGGCTCGTCTCGATCGCTGCGTACGCGCTCCTGTGGAGCTGGTGGTTCGCCGTCGGGCTCGTCGTGCTGCTCTTCATCCACGAGATGGGCCACGTGCTCGAGGCGAAGCGCCAGGGCCTGCCGGTGAGCGCGCCGATGTTCATCCCGTTCCTTGGTGCGCTGATCACACTGAAGCAGCTCCCCGACGACGTGTGGCGCGAGGCGCGGGTCGCGCTCGCAGGCCCGATCGTGGGCACGCTCGGCGCGTGCGCGTTCTGGGCTGTCGGAGCGGCGACCAACCGCGACTTCTTCACGGCGATGGCCTACGTCGGGTTCTTTCTGAACCTCTTCAACCTCCTGCCGATCGTGCCGCTCGACGGTGGCCGCGCGGTCGCGGCGCTGCACCCGGCGTTCTGGCTCGTCGGCCTCGCCGGCCTCGTGGTCCTGATGATCGTCGCGCCGAACCCGATCCTGATTCTGATCTTGATCATCGGCGGCATGGAGCTCTGGAGCCGGTGGCGACACCGCGGCAGCGAGGAGGCGAAGGCGTACTACACGATCACGCGCGGCCAGCGCATCGCGGTGGCGGTCGTCTATCTCGGGCTCGCAGCGTTTCTCGTGCTCGCGATGGGCGCGACGCACATCGAGCGCGACCTCTAGTGGACGACCGCCGTCTCCTCGAGAGCGTCGACGACGGCGACCTCCACGAGAGCGTCGTCAAGATCGCGCGGGAGTTCGAGCGCGGCTTCGAGGCGGTGCAGCGGATCCCGTCGCCAGCCGTCACGCTCTTCGGGTCGGCGCGCGTCGGGGAGGAGCACCCTGCCTACCGCGCCGCGCGGAAGACCGGACGCCTCTTCGCCGAGGCGGGCTGGTCGGTGATCACGGGCGGCGGGCCGGGAGTGATGGAGGCCGCGAACCGCGGCGCGAAAGAGGGAGGCGGCTTCTCGGTCGGCTTCAACATCGACCTGCCGCACGAGCAGCACTCGAACCCCTACCTCGACATCGACGTCAGGTTCGACCACTTCTACGCGCGCAAGGTCTGCTTCGTGAAGCCCGCCGAGGGCTTCGTGATCTTCCCCGGCGGCTTCGGCACGCTGGACGAGCTCTTCGAGGCGCTCACGCTGATCCAGACCGGCAAGGTGCTCGACTTCCCGGTCGTCCTCTTCGACTCGGACTACTGGGAGGAGCTGCTGCACTTCATCCGCGCCGAGCTGCTCGCGAACGGGCTCGTCTCGCCGGAGGACCTCGAGCTCCTGCACGTGACCGACGACCCCGCCGAGGCCGTGCAGGTCGTGCACGAGTGCTACGAGAAGCGCTGCGCCCACCTCACCGCCGAGCCGGCCAAAGCCGACGCGCAGTAGCTACTCCGGCGGCGGGAGCGTGAAGTCGATCCGCGGCGGGTTCGTTCCCGGGCCGTAGACCACTGTCGGGCCGACCGGGATGTAGCGACTCGCGAACGCATCCTTGCGGAGCACCTTCCCGCCCTCGAACACCGTGCGCTTGACCGTGACGTCGAAGCCGCTCTGGTTCGAGCCACTCGACATGCGAATCGAGCCGCGCGGAGCGTACGGGTCGTACGCGTAGCTCGTCGCCGGCGAGCGCCAGTTCGTCTGCGGGCTCGTCGTGGCAACGACGCGCCGACCCGTCGGCGTTCCGAAGAACGTGAACGTCAGCGTCGAGCTCGTGTACGACGACTTGATCAGGATCGCGTGCCCGAGGTCGTTCTTGAACACGAGGTCGGGGCCGCCCCAGGAAACCGTCGCGTCGCGGCCCAGCGGATAGTGGCTGATGTAGAAGCTGTGGTTGTACCGGCGCACGATCGGCAGCCCGAGCTCGAACGCGTTGTTGAAGAGCGTCGTCGCGGTCTGGCACACGCCGCCGCCGATCGACGGCAACAGGAGCGAGCCGACGATCATCTGTCCTTCGCGGAAGCCGCGTTCAGCCGTGCGCTGCCCGACGACGCCGTTGAAGGAGAAAGTCTTGCCGGGCTCGATGATCGTCCCGTCGATGTAGTCGGCCATCAGCTGCACGTTCCAGATGCGGTTCGACGACGAGACGCCCATGTCGGTCGTGAACGAGGAGATCTTGCGCGTGATCCCGAGCGCGCTGAGCTGGTCCGCCGTGACCGCTGCCGGAATCTCCCCCACGCGCACCTCTGCGATGCGGCGGTCGGGCGAGTACGCCGCAGCGGTCACCGCGGCGAGCGCGCCGTCGACGTCGAGCCCGATTCCCGACTTGTCCGGGACAACCCGAACGCGGTCGCCGACGACCTCGAACCGCGCATCCACCGGCCGCTCGTTGTACTTGCCGATCGCCGGGCCGAGCACGCGAGCGAGGCGCGAACCGTCGAAGGTCACGAGGAACTCACCGGAGCGCTTCTCGAACTCGACCAGACGGGCGAGCTCGTGTGGCGCGAGCGTGCGAAGCGGGCGTCCCTCGAAGAACACGTAGACGGGGGTCCCGACGACGTCGCGCGCGAGGTCCGCGGCGCGCTCCGCGTTCGCGGTCGAGTAGCGCGCCTGCGCCGGAACGAAGTGCGCAGTGACGCCGCCACCGTCGAACGTGGCACGGCGAACATCCGCGAGCAGGCGTGCGGAGTCGAGCTGCATGCCCTCCCGACTCGGTGTCACCGTGGGCTCGACGCCGTCCATCGAGACGGTCGCGGCAGTTGCCGACTTACCGCCCACGGCGCGGATGCGCGCCAGGAGCGCGGCGATCGCGTTGGGACGTTCGACCAGCACGGGCGAAACTTCGACCTCGCGAAGGCCGACGAGCGCCGCTACACGCTCGGGCTCCGTGCGGCGTGACGCGGCGAGCACGGCGTCTGCGGTTGCGACGGCGTCCAGGGCGTAGAGCTCGGACGGCCGTACCGTCAGACGCGTGCCGCCGGCGCGCACGTCGATGGGCCGGCCGAGCGACGGCAGCACCGCGGCCTGTACGGAGGAGACCGCCTCGGCGCGCCCGACACCGGTGAGGTCGACCCCCGCAACGCTCGTCCCCGGGAGGGCGTCGCCCCGGAGCGGCACCGCGCGAAGGTAGGGCGTCACGGCCGCGGCGAGGATCGCCGCGACGACGACCGTCGAGACGCGGGGCCAGGTCCTCGGAAACACCCTCGTCGCGAGCTCGGTCACGTCTCGAAAGTACCAGGGCGGACTGCCTACACTCCGGCTGTGCGCCTTCGTGACCTGCCGTCGGTCGACGAGCTGGCCCGCGACGCCGGCGATCCGCTCGCGGTCGAAGCTGCCCGCGCGGTGCTCGCCCGAGCCCGGGAGGAGATCCGGGCGGGCGCCGACCCAGGTGACCTCCGGGTGCGCCTCGCGGACGAGCTCGCCGCGGCGCGAACGCCGTCACTCAGGCGAGTGCTCAACGCAACCGGAGTGATCGTTCACACGAACCTCGGCCGCGCACCGCTCGCCGAAGCCGCGCTCGACCATGTGCGCGAGGCGACGCGCGGCTACTCGAACCTCGAGTTCGACCTGACGACGGGGTCGCGCGGGTCGCGCCAGGACCACGTCGCGGGAATCCTTCGACGGCTGACCGGCGCGGAGGCCGCGCTCGTCGTGAACAACAACGCGGCGGCGGTGCTGCTCGCGCTCGCGGCGCTCGCCGAAGGTCGCGAGGTGATCGTCTCGCGCGGCGAGTTGATCGAGATCGGTGACGGCTTCCGCATCCCCGACGTGCTCGCCCGCTCTGGAGCGCGCCTCGTGGAGGTCGGCACGACGAACCGCACGCGCGCGGCCGACTACGAGCGGGCGATCGGACCGGAGACCGCAGTGCTGCTCCGCGTGCACCAGTCGAACTTCCGCGTCGTCGGCTTCACCGA
>JBDTVA010000135.1:0-4844 GCA_040007455.1 Actinomycetota bacterium
AGGCCCGCAGACGCCGATCTATGTCACCCCGCAGCGCATCCGAAAGGAGCTCGGCTCCCGGGGATTCACGGAGTTTGCGGAGATCCAGGCCGGGCGCGGCTCGGCGCTTGTGGCTCGCAAGAGTTAGGCTCCCAACCACAGAGACGTTCGCGACACGGAGCACCGGTCCGAACGTCTCTTTACTTTGTCTTGCTTTCCGTCGGCGAGTGACCGACGCTCGTCGCCGAAGGCGGGCTTGGCCCGCCGAGAGGCGAACTGCGCGTCAGGGTCGACTGCGCAGAAGGAGGGGGAACACGGGGGAACCATGGGTTCCCCCGTGCACTCTCAGATCCAGGAGAGGTTGTCCTGGAGGAGCGGGACCATGAAGTAGAGCGCGAAGGCGGCCGTCGCCCCGTACATGAACGGGTGCACCTTTCGCCAATCGCCCTCGGCGACGCGCACGAGCGTGTACGCGATGAACCCGAAGCCGATCCCATTCGTGATCGACCACGTGAACGGCATGATCATGATCGTCAGCGCCGCCGCGAGCCCGATCGCGAGGTCGTGGAAGTCGATCCCGGCGAGCTTCTGCCCGGTTCGGCCGGGCTCGGCCTCGTCTTCCGCTTCGGTCAGCGAGCTGATCAGCAGCCAGCCGACGAGGATCAGCGCTGGCGCGGTCGCCTGCGGCGGGACCATGCCGATGAGCGGTGCGAGAAAGAGGAACGGGAAGAACAGCGCCCCCGTGACGACGCTGGTCCAGCCCGTGCGGCCGCCGGCCGCCACGCCGGCTCCGGACTCGATGTAGGTCGTCGCAGACGACGAGGACGCTGCCCCGCCGGCCATCGCCGCGAGCGAGTCGACGAGCAGCGGCCTTTTCACGTCGTCCATCTCGCCGTCCTTGTTCAGGTACCCGGCGGGCTTCCCGACGCCGATCAGCGTGCCCATCGTGTCGAAGAAGTCCGACAGGAAGAGCGCGAACACCCAGACGAGCGCCGAGACGACGCCGAGCGTCGCGAACGCCCCGAAGCTGAACTCGCCGAGCAGCGAGAAGTTCGGCGTCGAGACGATGTCGCTCGGCCACACCGCGCCGGCGGTGAAGCCGGCGTCGTAGCCGGCCGCCTTGTTCACGATCACGGCGAACAGCGTCGTCGCGATGATCCCGAGCAGCAGAGCCCCGCGGTAGCCGCGGGCGCGAAGCACGATCGTGATGATGAGCCCGACGATCGTCGTCAGCACGGGCCAGGTGGTGAAGCTGCCGAGCTCGACGGGCAGCCCGGGTGCCGCGGCCTTCGTGATCAGGCCGGAGTTGTAGAGCCCGATGAACGCGATGAAGAGGCCGATGCCGATCGCGATCGCTTTCTTCAGCTCGACCGGGACGGCTCGCATGACGCCCTCGCGCAGCCCCGTCAGCACGAGGACCGTGACGAGCGCGCCTTCGAGCACGACGATGCCCATGGCTTCAGGCCAGGAGAGCCCGGCCCCGGCCACAAGGCCGAACGCCACGACCGCGTTGAGGCCCATCCCGGGCGCGATCGCGTAGGCCTTGTTCGCGACGAGACCCATCAGGATCGTCATCACGCCGGCGACGAGGCAGGTCGAGGCGAGCACCGCGTCGAAGGCGAGCCCGCGGTTCTCGAGGCCCGTGATCCCCGCGAAGCTGAGGATCGCCGGGTTGACGAAGATGATGTACGACATGACCACGAACGTGGTCATCCCCGCGAACGTGTCGCGGGCGAGCGTGGTGCCGTGTTCGGCGAAGCGGAACTTGCGCTCGAGCAAACCGGCCTCGAGCCGCGCCGCCATCGTGGTCATAGGGCTCCTCCTTGGACCGTCCGAGGGGACTGACCTGCCGAACCTAAAAGGTGGGTCGGCCGGAGCGAAGTCCGCGCCGAACGGAAGTGCCGCTGTTTGCGAACGCGGCACTTCGGGTGAAAGTGGCGAGGGCCGGAATCGAACCGGCGACACCACGGTTTTCAGCCGTGTGCTCTACCAACTGAGCTACCTCGCCCCGGGGGCGGAATTGTAGCCCGGCCGACTCAGGCGCTCGTCCGGACGGCGCGAAGCCGGTCCATCAGCGTGCCGAGGAAGTCCTCCTTGACGAGCACCGCGTCGGCGCCCGCCTCGCGAACGGCGTCGTGGATCCGCTGCGCGTCGTCGCCGGTCAGCGCGATCAGGCAGAGGTTCGGATGGTCCCGCCGTAGGCGCGCGACCGCGCTGACGCCGTCGAGCAGCGGCATGTGGAGGTCGATCACCACCGCGTCGGGGGCGAGCGACTCGGCGAGCTCGATCGCAGCGAGCCCGTCGGCCGCGGTGCCGGCCACGCTCAGGTGCGGTTGACCGTCGATCAACACGCACAGCGATTCGAGGAACCCCTGGTCGTCGTCTGCGAGCAGCACTCGAACGGTCGCCGCAGTCAAGGGGGCTAGCCTACTCCCTCGGATGCCCGCGGACGTAAGCCAGCCGGTCGCCGTGATCGGCGCGCCGCTCGACCTCGGACAAGGCCGACGCGGCGTCGACATGGGACCGTCCGCGATCCGCTACGCAGGTCTCGATGCGCGGCTGGCGGAGATCGGACGACGAGTCGAGGACTGGGGCAACGTCGAGACCGCGGTCGCAGAGGCGGCCGAGGTCGGCGCGGAGAACGCGCGCTATCTGCTGCCCGTGCTGCGCACGTGCGAGCGAGTCGCGGCGCTCGTGAGACGCACTGCAGAGTCGGGCGCGCTGCCGCTCGTGCTCGGCGGCGATCACTCGGTGGCCTTGGGCTCGATCGGCGGCCTCGCTGCGGCGTATGGCACCGGCGGCGTCCTCTGGCTCGACGCGCACGGCGATCTGAACACGCCCGAGACGTCGCCGAGCGGAAACGTCCACGGGATGGTGCTCGCCGCCGTGCTCGGTCTCGGCGGGACCGCGTTCGAAAGCGCCGCCTGGCCGCTGCCGGCGATCGACCCGGAGCGCGTCGCGCTCGTCGGTGTGCGCTCGCTCGACGAGGGCGAGCGTGAGCGGGTGCGGGAGCTCGGCGCGAAGGTGTTCACGATGAGCGACGTCGACCGCCTCGGCGTCGAGCGGGCGATCCGCGAGTCGCTCGCCCACGTCGCCGGACCCGGGTTCGTGCACGTGAGCCTCGACATGGACGTGGTCGACCCCGAGGTCGCGCCCGGTGTCGGCACACCCGTGCGCGGTGGTCTGTCGTATCGGGAGGCGCACCTTGCGCTCGAGCTCGTTGCCGAGTCGGGCCTCGCGTCGTCGCTCGACGTCGTCGAGGTGAACCCGATCTTCGATCGGCAGAACGAGACGGCGACGCTTGCGGTCGAGCTCGTCGCGAGCGCCCTAGGCGCCCGCATCCTCTAGGAACGCGTCGATCGCGTCGGCCGTCTCCTCGTACGCGTCCCAGAGAACGACGTGGCGACCGGGCACGGTGACGGCCTCGAGGTCGCTGAGCTCGGTGCGCAGCGCGTCGACGACCGCCGGCACGGTGACATCGGTTTCGGCGCCGACGACGAGCAGCGTCGGCACCTGGAGCAGCTCCCACGCCGGCGGCCGCTGCGCGAGCTCCCCGAGCGCGGCGATCACCGCCGCCTGCGAGTAGCGGAAGCGGAGGCGCCCGTCGTCGCCGCGCACGAGGTGCTCGCGGAACTCCTCGTCGATCAGCTCTCGGGGCGCGAGCGGCGACAACGGCGCGCGCTCCGCTCGAGCCTCGTCCTCGGTCGCGAACGACCGGTCTGGGCGCTGCTGCTCGGCCCGCGCGAGGAGGATCGCCGGGGGGACCCAGACGACGGGGTCGAGGAGCACCGAGCGCTCGACCACGCCGGCCGCGGTCAGCTCGAGCGTCAGCCGGCCCCCGAAGCTGTGCCCGATCACCGTCGCGCGCTCCACGCCGGAGGCCTCGAGCGTCTCGCGGACGTCCTCGACGTGCTGCGCGAGCGTCCAGGGCGGCTCCCAGCCCGAGCGGCCGTGGCCCCGCAGGTCGGGGGCGAGCACCCGGAAGCGGGGCGCCAGGCGCTCCTCGGCGAGCCGGCGGAAGCGGCGGCCGTGGCCCATGACGCCGTGGAGGCAGACGACGGGCGGGGCTCCCGGGTCGCCCCACTCATGGACGTGCAGGAGCACGCACGCTAGAAAACCAGATCCGGCGGCGCTACGGTCAGTGCGTGTCCCTGTTCGGCCAAGCGCGTACGAATCTGGCGAGCCCGGCCGTGTAGCGCGGCCGTGCTCGGCCTGCTCTACGACCTGCACGGCAACCTGCCCGCGCTCGAGGCGGTGCTCGCCGAGGCCGACGAGCTCGGCGTCGACAGCTGGCTGCTCGGCGGCGACTACGGGATCCCGAGCCCGTGGCCGCTCGAGACGCTCGAGCGGCTCGAGGCCCTGCCGAACGCGACCTGGATTCGTGGGAACGGCGAGCGCTGGTCTCGCGAGCTGCCCGACAGCCCCGAGATCCGGCCGGCGTACGAGGCGTACGTCATCGGAGTCATCCCGGACGACGTGCTCGACCGCCTCTATCGTCTCCCCGCGCAGGTCGAGCTCGACGGCGTCTTGTACGTGCACGGTTCGCCTCTCTCGGACGTCGAGAGCTTCGCTCCGCAGCCCGAACCGGACGAGGAACGCCTGCTCGCGGGGGTGCGCGACCGCACCGTGGTCTTCGGGCACAGCCACCAGCAGTTCCGCCGGCCCGGCCCGGACGGGACCGAGCTCCTCAACCCGGGGAGCGCCGGGATGCCCCTGGACGGGGACCGGCGCGCGGCCTGGGCGACGCGCGATGGGGACTTCAGCTTCCGTCGCACGGAGCACGACGTCGAGCGCGCGGTCGCCGGCTTCGGCGGCATGGGCGAGTTCGGCGAGTTCGCCGCCCGCCGCCTGGAGCAAGGCTCGGA
>JBDTVA010000136.1:0-4831 GCA_040007455.1 Actinomycetota bacterium
TCGATGCAGTTCGGCACCGCCGACCGGCGCAAGGCCGACGTCGCGGAAGGTGTTGCGCTTGCGGTCGGACACGTCGCAACGAGACGCGGCAACCGGCTCGGGATCGTCACGTTCGGGGGAGCAGAGCCGCGGTCCGAGCCTCCACGCCAGGGCCGCGTCGGGCTGATCGGCCTCCTTCGCGCGCTTCGCGAGGACGAGGCCGCCGACGCAAGCGGCGCGACGTCTCTCGGCGAGGCGTTCCTACGCACGGGTGCCCTGGCGCGGCAGCGCTCGCTCGTCGTCGTCGTCTCCGACTTCCGCGGGCCGTTCGACTGGCGCGGGCCGCTGCTGCAGGTGGCCGGTCGCCACGACGTGATCGCGGTCGAGGTCCGCGATCCGCGGGAGGAGGAGCTGCCGAACGTCGGCGACCTGTGGCTCGTCGACCCCGAGACCGGCGACCAACTACGCGTCGACACGCGTGACGCCAAGCTTCGCTCCCGCTTCGCTGCAGCTGCGGCCGAGGAGCGCAGCGGTCTCGCGCGGACGCTTGCCGCGCTCGGCGTGCGGCACGTCGTCGTGTCGACGCAGGGCGACTGGCTGCGCGCGCTTGCGGTGTTCCTGCGCGGAGGGCGCCCGCGGTGACGTTCGAGTGGCCCCTCGCGCTGCTCGCGCTGCTCGTCGTGCCCGCGCTCGTCTTCCTCTACGTTCGGCGCGAGCGCCGTCGCATCGACTTCGCGAAGCGGTTCGCGAACCCGGCACTGCTGCCGAACCTCGTCCCGCGACCCGTCGGACGCAAGCGCCACGTCCCGCTGGTGCTGCTCCTGCTCGCGCTCTCGACGATGCTCGTCGGCGTCGCGCGGCCGCGGGCGACGGTCTCGGTCCCGCGCGAGGAGGCCACGATCGTGGTCGCGATCGACGTCTCGACCTCGATGACCTCGAAGGACGTCCCGCCGACGAGGCTCGTCGCCGCGCGCCGGGCGGCGCGCGCGTTCGTCCGCGACGTGCCGGAGAAGTTCCGCGTCGGTCTCGTGTCGTTCGCGGGCCGCGCAATCGCGGTCGTGCCGCCGACGGTCGACCGAAACGCGTTCGAGGAGGGGCTCGCCGTGCTGAGGCCCGCTGAAGGAACGGCGCTCGGCGATGCGATCCGTCTCTCCGTCGATCTCGCGCGACGATCCGGTCAGCGGAGCGACAAGCCGCCGCCTGCGGCAGTCGTCGTCGTGTCCGACGGCGCGCAGACGGTGGGCAGGGTGCAGGCTCCGGCCGCCGCGCGGCGCGCTCGCGCACTGAACACGCCGGTCTACACCGTCGTGCTCGGGACGCCGAGCGGCACGATCGAGCGCACGCTCGTCGGGGGCTTCAAAGAGGTCACGCGCGTTCCCGCCAACCCCCGCGCCCTCGACGCGGTTGCGCGCGCATCCGGCGGGAGGTTCTTCGCCGCCGCGGATCCCGAGGGCCTGAAGCGCGTCTACGAAGAGCTCGGCTCGCAGCTCGGGACGCGCGAAGAAGAGCGCGAGATCACCGACTACTTCTCCGCGGGCGCGGCAATGTTCCTGCTCGTCGGGGCGATCCTCTCGACGGCGTGGTTCCGGAGGGTCCCGTGAGGCGCGCAGTCGTGCTGCTCGCGTGCGCTGCGACGGCGCTCGGCGCGGGCGCGGGGGAGGCGCGCGCGACGAACGAATGCCGCGGCCTGATGGTGTGCGTCCCCGTCGCGGGGCCGTGGGTGATCGTCCCGGCGACGAGGCACGTGCAGTACCAGCTCGCGTGCCCGCGGAGCTACGTCATCGGCGGGCTCGACGCCGAGCTCAGCCACCGGGCGATCGACGTGACGTTCCCGGGCAGGCTCGGGAGCCCCGTCAACCCCGGGATCACGACCTCGACCTCCGCCGTCTTCGACGGCTTCTACACGGGCGTCACCCGCCAGGTGACGTCGTTCCGCCCGCACATCGGGTGCATTCCCGCATCCGGCGGAGGAGGTAGCCCGCCGCTGGAGATCTGGCTCCGCCCCGCGGCGTTCCCACCCGGGCGTCCGCTCACCCGGCGCGTGCGAACGGTGAACGCCGTCGCGGGTCGGACGACGCGCGGTGCGCAGGGCTGCGCGCGGAACGAACGCCTCGTCGGCGCCTCGCACGCGGTCGGTCTGTACACGCAGACCGCGCCCGCCTCGACCGTCGCGACCTCCGTCTCCGTCACGCGGACGGTGCGCGGCGGCCGGGTTGTGGTCGTCGTCGGGGCCGACGTCTCGCTCCGCGTCCGCGCCGTCGTCCAGGTGCACGCTCTCTGCGCGGGGACAGGCCGGTGACCTTCGAGCGTCCGTGGGCGCTCGTCGCGCTGCTCGCACTGCCGCTCCTCGCGTGGCTCTACGTCGTGCTGCAGCGCCGTCGCGCTCGATACGCGGTCAGCTTCACGAACCTGGCGGTTCTCCGCGAGGTCGCGCGTCGCCGAGCTTGGCGGCGCTACGTACCGCCCGTTCTGCTCCTGCTCGCGCTCGCAGCGCTCGTCGGCGGCTTCGCGCGCCCGCACGCCCGCGGCCTCGTGCCGCAGGAACGCGCCACGGTCGTGCTCGTGCTCGACGTCTCCCGTTCGATGGAGGCCCGCGACGTCAAGCCGTCACGCCTCGGCGCCGCAAAGCGTGCGATCAGGCTCTTCCTCGAACGAGCTCCGGAACGGCTGCGCATCGGGATGGTCGTCTTCGCCGGCGTGCCGCAAGTCGCGTCGCCGCCGACGACCGACCACAAGCAGGTGAGCGTGTCGCTCGACCACCTTGGCGACTACGCGACCTTCGGCGGCACTGCGATCGGCGACGCGCTCAGCATGGCCGTCGACGTCGGCCGCGAGACGCTCGAGCGCGATCGCAGCGACGCCGAGACGGCGCCCGCCGGCGGGGACGACGAGAGCTCGAAGCTCGTCTCGATCCTCTTCCTCTCGGACGGCGCGCAGCGCGAGGGCATCCTGCAGCCGCTCGAGGGCGCGCAGCTCGCGAAGGAGGCGTCGATGCCGGTCTACACGGTCGCGCTCGGCACGCCGCACGGCACAGTCTCCGGCGGAGGTCTCGGGGGCGGGCTGTTCCCCTTCGGGGGTGAGCGGATCCCGGTGCCGCCCGACACCGTCACCCTGCGCGCGATCGCGGAGGCGACGGGCGGCGAGTTCACCGAAGCGCGCGACGCCGAGACGCTCGACGACGCGTACGAGAAGCTCGGCTCGAACCTCGGTCGCAAGCGGGCGGACAAGGAAGTGACGTACGCGTTCCTGCTCGCTGCAGCCGGCCTGCTCCTCGGCGCAGGGCTCTTCGGCGCGCGCTGGTCACCGCGGCTGCTTTAGCTGCTGCCACCTAGACTGCCGCGGATGGCGATCGTGTCGATGTCACGCGAGCGGCTTTCGAGTCCGAGACTGCGCCGCCTCATAGCCGCCGTGCCGGTGGCGCGTCTTGGCGAGCCTCGCGTGCGTGCGCTCACCGCTTACGCGATCCTGTTCGCGGCGACCGTCACGCTGTTCGCGCGCATCGCGGAGGACTACCTCACCGGCGACCCGCTCGCGGACTGGGACGTCCGCTTTGCCGTCTGGCTCCACGACCATACGACGGGTGGTCTGGTCACCGCCTTCAAGCTCGTGACCTTGGGAGGGAACGCGGTCGTGCTGAGCGCGCTCGTGCTTTCCCTCGGCGCGCTGCTCTGGCGGCGCGGCGCGGCGAACGACGCGACGCTGCTCGCGGCGGCCTTCTTCGGAGCCGAAGCGGTCAACGCCGCGCTGAAGCTCGCGTTCCATCGGCCGCGGCCGGAGCTCGCGTTCCTCCACCTTGACACGTACTCGTTCCCGAGCGGCCACTCGACGGCCGCAACCGCTGCCTTCGGCGCTCTCGCGTTCCTCCTGTGGCCACAGGCTCACACCGGTTGGCGCCGAGTCGCGCTCGTTGCGGCCGCGGTTTGCCTCGTCGGGCTCGTTGCGTTCAGCCGCCTGTACCTGGGCGTCCACTATCTCTCGGACGTCCTCGCCGGGCTCGCTCTCGGTGCGGCCTGGCTCTCGCTCTGCCTCTTCGCGTACGCGCTCCTCGCCGATCGTGACGTGCGCATGCTGCTGCGACGTTGACGGGCGACGTCCTGCTCGTGCTCGGCGCGGCGCTCGCGACCGGCGTCGAGGCGGTCGAGGCGGCGACGATCGTGCTGGCCCTCGGCATGTCGCGGGGCTGGCGCGCTCCGCTGCTCGGGTCCGCCGCCGCGCTCGGTGTGCTCGCCGCTGCCACCGTCGCGGTGGGTCCCGCGCTCGAGCGAATCCCGATCGACTCGTTGCGGCTCGTCGTCGGGACCCTCGTGCTGCTCTTCGGGCTGCAGTGGCTGCGCAAGGCGATCCTTCGCGAGGCGGGCGTGCTGAGCAAGCACGACGAGTCCGCGGCGTTCGCGCAGGAGGTCGAACGCGCTCGCGAGACAGGTCGCGCGCGCGGCCCGCTCGACCGCTACTCGTGGACGCTGGCGTTCAAGAGCGTGCTGCTCGAGGGGCTCGAGGTCGTGTTCATCGTCCTGACGCTCGGCGTGAACCAGGGCTCGATCCCGCTCGCGGCGACGGGTGCTGTGGTTGCGGCGGTCGTCGTGGGAGGGGCGGCGGTGCTGGTGCGCCGACCGTTGAGCCGTGTGCCGGAGAACGCGCTCAAGTTCGGGGTCGGGGTGATGTTGACTGCGTTCGGAACGTTCTGGGCGGCGGAGGGCGCAGGGGCGGAGTGGCCCGGCGGCGACGCAGCGCTCCTCGCGCTCGTCGCGATCACCGCAGCGTGGTCGCTGCTCTTCGTGCGCGTCGTGCGGGTAAGGACCGCGTGAGACGCGCGCTCGCAGGCGTGCTCGACTTCGTGGTCGGCGACGACGTG
>JBDTVA010000137.1:0-4817 GCA_040007455.1 Actinomycetota bacterium
GCGGTACGCGAGCTGGGTTCAGAACGTCGTGAGACAGTTCGGTCCCTATCCGCTGCGAGCGCTGGGAGCTTGAGAGGAGTCGTCTCTAGTACGAGAGGACCGAGACGAACGGACCTCTGGTGTATCAGTCGTCCTGCCAAGGGCGTTGCTGATTAGCCACGTCTGGATGGGATAACCGCTGAAAGCATCTAAGCGGGAAGCCCACCTCGAGATGAGGCTCCCCATCCCCTAGAGGGAGTAAGGGCCGTGGAAGAACACCACGTTGATAGGCGGGACGTGTACGCGTAGCAATATGCTCAGCGGACCCGTACTAATTGCCCGAGGTCTTGATTTGAGAACTCGTGCTAGTCGCTATGGAGTTTTGAAGGTGCGCGGAGACACGCGCTCTTGACAACTTTCGGCGGTCATAGCGACGGGGGTACACCTCTTCCCATTCCGAACAGAGAAGTTAAGCCCGCCAGCGCCGATGGTACTCGGAGGGCAACCTCCCGGGAGAGTAGGACGCCGCCGAATCTTTGAACGCCCGCCTCGTGCGGGCGTTCGTCTTTCTAGACTCGTATCCGTGGAGCTCCGCGACGCCGATCTCGTGCTCCGGCCGTTCACGCTCGACGACGTGCCCGCGATCACCCGCGCCTGCCAGGACCCTGAGATCCTGCGTTGGATCCCGGTGATCCCGCGGCCGTACACCGACGAGGACGCACGCAGCTTCGTGACGGCGGAGGACCTCGGTCACCAGTTCGCGATCGTCGACCGGGGCGAGCTGATCGGGTCGATCGGCATGAGGGTGAACCAATTCGAGACGGGCCATATCGGCTACTGGTGCGCGAAAGAGGCGCGCGGGCGCGGCCTCACTCCGCGCGCGCTACGCCTCGTCGCTCGCTTCGGCCTCGAGGAGCTCGGCCTCGGTCGGCTCGAGCTGATCACCGACCCGGACAACCTCGCGTCGCAGCGGGTGGCCGAGAAGGTGGGCTTCGCGCGGGAAGCAGTCCTGCGCTCGCATCTGCTCCACCCCGACGGCCGTCGCCGCGACTCGGTCATGTTCTCGCTCCTGCCCGGCGAGCTCCGCTGAACAGCGACCTCCGCCTCGAGCGCGACGAGCTCACGCGCCTTTGCTACTGGATGCTCGGGCTTTGGGGCTTCCTGCTGTACGCGCTCGGGCCCGCGCTCCCCGCGCTCCGTGAGCAGCTAGACGTCTCGCGGGCTGTCGTCAGCCTCCACACGACCCTCATCGCGCTCGGCGCGATCGCGGTGGGCATCGCCGGCGACCGGTTCGTCGTCCGTGTCGGGCGCCGCGCCGCGTTCTGGGTCGCCGCAAGTGGGATCGCGTCCGGCGCGCTCTTGCTCGCCGCGGGCGGCACCCTTGCCGTGACGCTGCCGGCTGCCTCGCTGTTCGGCGTCGCGGGGGCGCTCGTCGTCACGACGCTTCAGGCGACGCTCGCCGATCGGCACGGGCCGCTGGCGCCCGTTGCACTGGTCGAGTCGAACGCGATCGCGACCGGGCTCGGCGTTCTGGCGCTCTTCGCGGTCTCGGTCGCGATCTGGGCCGGTTCCGACTGGCGCGCGGTCTTCGTGGCGGCCGCGCTCCTCGCGGTCCCTGCGATGGCGATCGCGTACGGGTCGGTCTGCTTTCCGGCCGCGCCCGAGCTCCCGCACGACCACGAGCCCCGGCTGCCGCGCCCGTACTGGTTCTACTGGTTCTCGCTCCTGCTCTTCGTCGCGATCGAGTTCTGCGTGGTCTTCTGGAGCACCGACTACCTGGAGACTGAGCGCGGCCTCTCGGAGTCAGGCGCCGCGGCGGCCTCGAGCGTGTTCCTCGTCGGCATGACCGTCGGCCGTGCGCTCGGCGGGCAGCTGACGCGACGCTTCGGGTCGGAGCGGCTGCTCGCCGTGGCCCTCGCCGTCGCAGCGGCCGGCTTCGGCGTCTTCTGGCTGGTGCCCTCGTCGACGGTGGCGGTCATCGGGCTCGGCATCACGGGCGCGGGCGTGTCGCTGCTCTACCCGCTCACGCTCGCCCTCGCTATCGCAGCTGCTGGAGGACGAACCGACTCGGCGGCCGCGCGTGCAGCGTTCGCCGCCGGGATCGCCGTCGCGCTGGCGCCGTTCGCGCTCGGTGGGCTCGCCGACATCAGCGGCCTGCAGGTTGCGTACGCGATCGTTCCGGCTCTGCTCGGCCTGGGCGCGGTCGCGCTTGCCACCGCGCACCGCCGCGGTTAGGCGGCGAGAGGCTTCTCGCGCCAGTCCGGATCGAGCTCGCGAAGTCGCCGAACCCGGTCTTCGGTCGGTGGGTGGGTGCCGAACATCGCTGCGAGCCCGGTCGGCTCGAACGGGTTGATCGTGTAGAGCGGCTCGGTTGCGGGGTTAGCGCGGAACTCGACCAGTTCGCCGGCGAGCTCGAGCCGCAGCAACGCGTCCGCGAGGCCGTGAGGCGACTCGCAGAGCTCGGCCGCGAAGCGGTCCGCGGCAAACTCGCGCTTGGGCGAGAGCAGAAGGTGGACGGGCGCCGCGGCGATCGGCCCGAGCACGAAGAGCAGGAGCCGTTGGAGCGCGCCGCCGATCCGGGTCGCCTCGACGAGCGCCGCGGCGAAGACCACCACGCCTTCCTGCGTGACGACGTCGCGTGCTCGCACGTGCGCGAGCTCGTGGGCGAGCACCCCTTCGAGCTCCGCCGGCGGCGCCGCGCCGAGAAGCCCGCGCGAGACGGCGATCGCCGAACCGCGCGGCCCGCGGCCGGCAGCGAACGCGCGAGGATGGCCGTCGGGGATCACGTACAGCTTCGGCTTCTCGACGTTCGCGCGCGCCGCGAGCCGTTCGAGAGTCGAATGGGCAAGCGGCGCCTCCGCGAGAGCAAGTTCCCGTGCGCCGACCATCCCCATCACGACGCGGTCGGCATACCAGTACGCGGCGGCCGTCGCGAGCAGCGAGCAGAAGACGACGCTCGAGAGGAGCGGGTAGCCGCCGCCCGACCAGCCGAGCAGGCCGAGGGCTGCGCACAGCACGAGCACGAATCCCCAGACCTTGAGCAGGTTCCGGGTCGCAGCGAGTCGCATCTCGCTAGGTGTCTTCGCGCTCGTCCTCGAGCCCGCGCGGCGGCCAGTCGGGCTCGGGTGCGTCGCAGCGGCTCGAGCAATGGAGCGACGCGATGTTCTGGAGCGGAACGAGGATGTGGCCGTTCAGCTCGATGTGGGCGACGTCCTCGATGTAGCAGTAGGCGGTCAGGACGCCTTCCTGGTACTCGCCCCCGAAGAGCGCGATCTCGACCTGCTCGCCCTTGTATTTGTTCGTGTAGTCCTCCACCGGCGGTCAGTCTATCGGGGCGAGTTTTCCCTCCCGAAAGGCAAAACGGGACGAGGAGCAGTTGGCCACGGCCGGGATCGACCGGTGGTCGCGGACGTAGTCGAGGCCGGTGGCGAGTGCGTGGACGACGCGGATCGTCCCCCCGTGGGCCACGACGAGCACCTCCTCGTCGGGGTGCCGCGGCACGACCTCGTCGATGAAGCTGCCGACCCGGGCGGCGAACGCCTCGAACGACTCAGCGTCGTGCGCGCCTGCGCCGATCCCCGCCTGCCAGCGCCGCTGCTCCTCGGGGAAGGACGATTCGATCTCCTCTGTGGTCAGGCCTTCCCACGAGCCGAAGCCGCGCTCCCGCAGCCGTCGGTCGAGGCGAACCTCCAGGCCGATCGTTCCGGCGATGATCTCGGCAGTCTCTCTCGCGCGGGCGAGGTCGCTCGAGTAGAGCGCGTCGACCGGCTCGAGCTCGTCCGCGAGACGGCGCGCCTGCTCGCGGCCGACAGCGTTCAG
Source organism: Actinomycetota bacterium (assembly GCA_040007455.1). Classification (GTDB taxonomy): domain Bacteria; phylum Actinomycetota; class Thermoleophilia; order Gaiellales; family Gaiellaceae; genus JACCTU01. Next base: position 3,799 of record JBDTVA010000137.1, read on the forward strand.
CGCAGTGTCCGAATGGCCCTGCCAGCGGTGCTGCGCGTTCCAGTCGGTCTCGCCGTGGCGCACGAGGATGAGCGTCGTCACGCCGGGTAACGTAGCCCGATGGACCTCGGGCTCCGCGGGCGCGTCTGTGTGGTGACCGGCTCCACGGGTGGGATCGGGCTCGCCACCGCGCGGCTTCTTGCCGAGGAAGGCGCGCTCGTCGTGGTCACCGGTCGAGACTCCGGGCGGGCCGAGGCTGCGCGCCGCGAAACAGGCGCAAAACTGGCTGTAGTAGCCGATCTTGCAGACCCAGGCGCACCGGAGGAGCTGCTCTCGCAGGCCGAACGGGAGGTCGGTCCGGTAGCTGCACTAATAAATAATGTGGGGACCGCCACCCAGGCGGACTTCCTCGAAGTCTCGGATCGAGAGTGGGAAGAGCTCTGGCAGCTGAACGTGATGAGCTTCGTTCGGGCGATTCGGGCCGTTGTCCCGCCGATGCGGGAGCGGGGGGAAGGGGTGATCGTCAACGTCTCCTCGACGGCGGCGAAGCGGCCCTCGACGTCGATGCCTCACTACTCCGTGACGAAGGCGGCGGTGCTCTCGCTGTCACGGCTCGTTGCCGACCTCTACGCGAAGGACGGGATCCGCTGCAACGCGGTGACGCCTGGGCCCACCGCCACGGATGCGTGGCTGGGCGCGGGTGGCCTCGCCGACCAGCAGAGCGAGCGGACCGGCAAGCCGCGCGACGAGGTGCTCGAGGCGGTCGGCGCCGGGCGCCCGCTCGGCCGGCTCGCGCAGCCCGAGGAGATCGCGGCGGTGATCGCCTTCCTCTGCTCCGACCGCGCGTCGTACGTGACCGGCGCGGCGTGGAGCGCCGACGGCGGGACCGTGCCGATCATCGTCTGACCGTGGACGAAGCGTTCCCAACTCGACACGGAGCCGGCACACACCCGTCACGAGATGCGCGGTAGCGTTGGAAGCCCCGCCGGAAGCCCCGGGTGGGAGGGGGTTAGGGATGGGGAACGCGCCTCGCGCGCGGC
>JBDTVA010000138.1:0-4799 GCA_040007455.1 Actinomycetota bacterium
GGTCGAAGATCGTTCCGAAGATCGAGAGCGTGCCGTCGGCGTTGTCGACCAGGTCGAGCAGACGCGACTGCTGCGGCCAGTCGGTGTGCGAGGCGGTGACGATCTCCCAGAAGCCGCCGCCCCCTGCTCGGGCGTGCTCGCCGATCCGGTTGCGGTGCTGGTGGCCGGTCACGAACGCGACGACGCCGCGGTGCCGAAGGAACAGGCACTCGACGGGCTCCGGCGCCGCGGTGCACGAGCCGCTCCCGAGGTGCACGTCGGGAGCGGCGTTCGTCATGCTCGCGATCGGGTGGTGCGCGAACGCGACGACCACCTCGCGCCGGGCTTCCGCCGCGGTGAGCTCCGCGTCGAGCCACAGGAACTGCGTCCGGTCGACGTTTCCCTGGTCGCCGCTGTCCGCGACGGTGTCGAGGACGACGAAGCGAAGACCCGGCTTCGGGGTGAACGCGTAGTACCCGATGCCGCGCGATGCGTCTGCGACGCCGAAACCGTGACCCGCAGGCAGCCCGCGCGTGCTGAGGTGCTCCTGTAGGTACTCCGCGCGGGAGAGCAGCTTGCGTCGCACGTCGAGCCGGACGCCCTTCCAACGCCCGCGCGTGAGCTGCGGCCCGAAGACGACCTCGACGAGATCGCGCGAGAGGATCTGGACGAGTCGCGACCGCTCCTCGAGCGTCAGGCCGCCGGCGACGAGGCCGCGCACCTCCGCGAGGCCGCGCTCGGAGAGCTGCGTCGGCTTCACGCAGCCGACCGCGGCGCGCGCGAACAGGTCGTTGTTCGGGACGTTGCCCTGCACGAGCCCGTCGTGGTTGCCGAAGACCGAGTACCACGGCAGCCCGAGCCCGGTCGCTCGGAAGGGCCGGTTCATCAGCTCGTAGAGGCCGGAGTAGTCGCGGACGACGTTCGAGCGTCCGATCGTGCGGCGGTTCGCCGCAGCCGTGGGCGCGTAGCCGGGACCGTCGGTACCCCGGCCGCTCTTGTCGGGGTCGTAGTAGACGCCCCCGCCCTTCACACCCTCGTAGAGGCTCCGGCGCGCCGGAACCTTGCAAAGGGTGGGGTCGTTGCCCGAGTTCGGGTTGACCACGACGCCGCCGTCGAGGATGTCGATGTACCAGCGCGTCTCGTTCAGCTGCGTGTTGTCGACGTTGTCGCCGGTCGCGATCGCGAGCGCGGGCGCGCTGCCGTCGATCGGGCTCCGCAGCCGCCGCACCTGTTGCGCCGACTCCTCCATCACGAACGGGAGCAGCCCTTCCTGAGGGCGGTAGGCGGCGTCGAGCGAGCCGCCGTACCGGTCGACGAGCTCGACGCGGGCGGGTGACTCCTCGTCGACGAGCTGGAAGTCCGTCAGCTGGACGAAGGAGAGCAGGAGGCGGCGACGCGACTGCCTGCCGGCCTGCGGCGGGCCCAGCTCGGTGCGGACGAGCCGCTGCTCGCCTGCGGCCGGGTCGAGGCGGCCGTCGCCGTTTCGATCGACGATCGTGCCCCCGAGCGTCGTCGCCGGCGGCGGCGCGGCACCGGCGGCGAGCGCTGCCAGGCCCGCGGCGAGGCAGGCCGCGATCAGAGTGCGTGAGCGCACGTGTGACAGGGTACGGGAGCGAAAACCGAACTCAAAGGAGCATCGATGGCGCAGCGTGGACAGAAGGATCTGCTGGCGAGACTTGCGGACGCGGGGGAGGAGGCGTTGAGCCGCTTCGCGTCGTCGCCCCGGGTGGACCGCGTCACCGGCGTGCTGACGAACATGAAGGACCAGGTCGACGCACTCGCGAGCAAGGTGCGCGGGATGGAGGCGCTCGAGAAGCGGGTCGCGGAGCTCGAGCGGAAGGTCGAACGGCTCTCGAAGGCCTCGAGCGGCTCGCGGAAGACCGGGACCACCCGCAAGACCTCGTCGCGCAAGAAGACCTAGGCCGGAACGCGCACGCGCAGCGCGCGCGGCACGATCTCGAAGCGCACGGGCGTCGTTCCGGGCTGCTCCCCGTCGAGCTCGATGGGGAGCGGCTCGGCGGCGTCGATCTCGACTCGTTCGCCGCGAAGCTGCTCGATCTTCGGGTGCGCGAGGTGCGTCCCCTTGTAGATCTTTCCGACGTTGCGCACGAAGTCCACCTTCGTCAGGTCGCCGAAGACGAGCACGTCGAAGAGGCCGTCGTCCGGCTCGGCCCCGGGCGCGAGCCACATGCCGCCGCCGTGGTACTGCCCGTTCGCGACGACGGTGTTGTTGAACAGGCCGCTTCGCTCCACGCCGTCGACGCGGACGTGCATCTCGACGTTCCGCCAGCCGAAGAACACCTCGACGAGCGCGACGAAGAAGCTCGCCTTGCCCCCCAGCGCCTTCGACTTCCCGTTCGCCCGCCGCGCGACCGCTGCGCTCATGCCTGCGCTGCCGATGTTCGCGAAGTACTCCGTCTCCTCGAAGCCGGCCCAGGAGCGGAACGTGGCCTTGCCGAGGTCGATCTCGCGCGCGACGCCGTTCGCCGCGACTCGCGCGGCCTCTTCCGGCTTCGTCGGAATCCCGTATGTGCGCGCGAAGTCCATCCCCGTGCCGCGCATCATCAGCGCGACCTCGACGTCGCGGCCGACGATGCCGTTCACGACCTCGTGGAACGAGCCGTCGCCACCGACGACCACGAGCAGCTCGGCGCCGTCGTCCACCGCCTGCCCCGCGAGCTTCGTCAGATGCCCGGGGCTGGCCGAGAAGAGCACGTCGCCGACGAGCCCTTCGCCCGCGGCGATGTGCGCGAGCTGGGGCCAGCGCTTGCCCGTCGAGCCGTTGGCCGACGCCGGGTTGACGAGGAAGGCTGTCTTGCTAATGGCCGGTCGCAGTGCGCAGCGCGAGCTGCGTCATCTGGTCGACCGCGTTTCGCATCTCCTCGTCGGTGATGCGCACGAACTCGCCCTCGACGACGACGTCGCTGACGGTCAGCAGACAGCCCGCCTGCACCTTCCGCAGAGCGCCGAGGGTGAACAGCACGGCGGCCTCCATCTCGACGGCGAGCACGCCGCGGTCCGACCAGCGCTGGTACTGCCCGCCGTCGGGGTTGTAGAAGAGGTCGCTCGAGACGATCGGGCCGACGCGCACCTGCTTGCCCATCTCCTTCGCGGAGTGAACGGCGGCATGGACGAGCCCCCAGTCGGCGGTCGGGACGTGCGGCTCGTTGACGAGGTGGACCGCCGTGGAGTCCGCCGGGATCGCGGAGATCGCGACGATCAGGTCGCCGAGCTTCAGGTCGGGCTGCAGGCCGCCGCAGGTGCCGACGCGCAGCAAGCGCTTGACGCCGAGCTGGACGAGCTCCTCGATCACGATTGCCGCCGACGGGCAGCCCATGCCGGTCGCCTGCACCGAGACCGGCTTGCCTTCGAACTCACCGGTGTAGCCGTACATCGCCCGCTCCTCGTTCCGGAGCACGGGCTTGTCGAGGTACGTCTCGGCGATGTACTTGGCGCGGAGCGGGTCTCCCGGGAGGAGGCAGGCCTCCGCGTAGTCGCCTGGCTCGGCGCGGACGTGGATCGGCATCGGGCGAGAACCTATCTTCTCATCGGTGGGAGAGCTTCTCGAACCGCGGCTGGAGGAGATCCTCGCGTTCTGCGCGCGCGACCCGGTGGAGCGCGTCTTCCTCGAGGACGTCGCCAGGCGCGGGCTGGGTCGATTCGTCGCGGCCCGTGGCGAGGACGGGCTCGCCGCGCTCTGCCACCTCGGCGCGAACGTCGTGCCGGCGGGCGAGCGATGCGACCGCTTCGCTCGGCGCGTCGAGCGCTCTCGCGCGCGGATGATCATCGGCGAGGAGCGCGCGGTCGGCGAGTTGTGGGCGGCCGCGCAGAAGCGGTTCGGCGTCCCGCGCGAGGACCGGCCCGGCCAGCCCGTCTTCTCGCTCGAGGACCCGCCGGAGCCCGGAGACACCGGGCTGCGCGCCGCGACGTCGGCCGACCTCGACCGCCTTCTCCCGGCGTGCGCGCTCGCGCACGAGGAAGAGCTCGGCGTGAATCCGCTCGCACGCGACCCGGACGGCTTCCGCTGGCGGACCCGCGCGCAGATCGACGACGGCCGCTCGTGGGTCTGGCTCGAGGACGGCGTGATCCTGTTCAAGGCGGAGGCGTCGGCGTGGACCCCGGCCGCGGTCCAGCTCCAGCAGGTGTGGGTCGACCCCGAAGTGCGGCGGCATGGGTACGCGAAGCGGGCGATGCGAGATCTCTGCCGGCTGCTGCTCGAGCGGACGCCCTCGGTCTGCCTGTTCGTGCGACCGGAGAACGCGGAGGCGATCGGGCTGTACCGCAGCATCGGGATGCGCCACGTCCTCGACTACCGCAGCGTCATTCTGTGATGTGCCGGGCCATCCTCGCGCGGCACGGGGAGAGCGAGTTCTCCGTGCGCGGCGTGATGAACGGCGACCCCGGTCTCGCCGGGCCTCTCACCGCGGAGGGCGTCACGCAGGCCCGCATGCTCGGCGAGACGCTCCACGAGACGCCGATCGACCTGTGCGTCGTCACGGAGTTCGAGCGGACGAGGCAGACCGCCGACGTCGCGCTGGCAGGCCGGGACGTCCCGCGGCTCGTGGTGCCGGAGCTGAACGACATCCACGTCGGCGAGTTCGAAGGCGGGCTGCTGGAGACCTACCGGGCCTGGGCGCGCGACCGGTCGCCCGTCGAGATCCCCGCGGGCGGCGAGAGCCGCGCCGGGGTCGCCGAGCGCTTCGCCCGCGGCTTCCGGCGGGTGCTCGATCGGCCGGAGGAGACCGTGTTCGTCGTCGCCCACGGGCTGCCGATCCGCTACGTCCTGCTGGCGATCGAGGGGACCGAGCCGCGGCCCGTGG
>JBDTVA010000139.1:0-4749 GCA_040007455.1 Actinomycetota bacterium
CGCGAGGCGCTCAGAGGAGGGGGGAACGAGAGAGGGGGCCGAAAGGGCCCCTTGTCGTTCCTAGACCTTCTCGGTGACCGGTCGGCCGAGCTGCTTCTCCCACCAGTCCGACTCGCGCTGGTCGAACTTGCCCTGCAGCTGGCCGACGTAGTCCGACAACTGACTCTCCTTCTTTCCGAGCCGTTCCTCGAGCTCCGCGACTTTCAGCTCCCGCCTCTCGAGCTTCTCTTCGCGGAGCTCGAGGTCGGCCTCGACGCGCGCTTCGCGCGCTTCGACGTCAGCCTCTCGCTCGTCCATCTCACGGATGCGATCCGAGAGTGATTCCTCCGTACTGTTGAGCCGCTTCTCGCGGCGCTCGATGCGCTCGCGCTGCGACTCGAAGAGTGCCTCGGTCGACTGCAACTCGGCCTCGCGCGCAGCAAGCTCGCGCTCGCGCTCGAGCATCGCCTGCTGCTTGTGCTCGAGCTCGGCAGCCATCCCCTCGTCGCGCTCCACACGGCGGAGCGTGGCGAGCTGGCGGTTGAGCTCCGCTTCGCGCGCTGCGAGCTCGGTCTCACGCTGCTCGAGCTTCGCGAGCTGCTCAGCAGACTGCTCGCCGAGCTGCCCGAACGACGCGGCCTTCGTCTCGAGGGAGTTCTCGGCGGAGCGGACGCGCTGCTCGAGCTCTGCGAGCTCGGCCTCACGCTTCTCGATCGTCTCGTCGCGCGCGATCAGCCTGCCGTCGGCCTTCGCCAGCTCGCGCTGCTTCTCGAAGACCTCCGTCTCGCGCGAAGCGAGCTCCTCGTCACGCGTGGTCAGCCCGGTCTCGCGGACCATGAGCGCGGCCTCGCGCGCCTCGACCTTCGAAAGCATCTCCTGTTCGCGGAGCTCGATGTCCTGCTCGGCTCTGGCGATCGTGCGCTCGCGCTGCCCGAGCGCGGCCTCCTGCTTGGCGAGCTCGGCGGCCGCTTCGGTGCGGCCGCGGTCGACGCTCGACAGCTCGCGGAACTTCGCCTGCAGCTGACGCTCGCGCTCGGCGGCACGCGCCTCGGCATCGGTGATCTCCGCCTTCTCACTCGCGATGCGCTGCAACTCTTCGGTGAGCCCGTCACCCCGCTCGGTCAATTCCTGCTCACGGGAGGCGAGCTCGTTCTCGCGGGCGGCCAGCATCGCGGCGCGCTGATCCAGCTCGGACGCTCTGAGGTTCAGGCCCTGGGGGCCGGCGAGCTCGCGCTCCAGCATCGCGGCCTGCTCGGCCATCGCTGCGCGAAGGTCGCGCTCGCGCGCAAGGGCCGAAGCCAGCTCGGAGCGGAACGCTTCGACATCGGACGACGACCCGTTCTCGCTCGATCCGACCGGAAGGTCGGCGAGGACCTCCTCGGCGACGACGTGCGGAAGCACCTCGCGCGGCGCTTCGCCGACCTCTTCGCCATCGCGACGCCGCTCGAGCTGCCGGCGGAGGCCGGTGCCGAAGCCCTTGTCGGTGTCCTGGGTCGAGTCGTCCACGATGCCTCCTAGAAGATCTCGTTGATCGTCAGCATGGCGGGGCCGAGGATGACGAGGAACATCGCCGGGAAGATGAAGATCACGGTCGGGAACAGCATCTTGATCGGCGCCTTCATGGCCTTCTCCTCGGCGGCGGCCTGACGACGATCGCGGGTGTCCGAGGCCTGCACCTTGAGAATGCGCCCGAGCGAGATGCCGAGCACGTCGGCCTGGATGATCGCGCGCGTGAAGTGTCCGACCTCGGGTGCGGCCGCACGCTCGGCGAGCTTCTTGAGTGCGTCGTGGCGGCTTTCGCCGATTCGCATCTCGTTGAGCGTGAGCGTGAACTCCTCGACGATCGGGCCTTCGAGGTGCTCCGTTAGCTTCGCGATCGCGCCGTCGAAGCCGAGGCCGGCCTCGACGCTGACCGCGAGCAGGTCGAGCGCGTCGGGCAGCTGCATCCGCAGCACCTCTTTCCGGGCCCGGACCTTCATGGTCAGCACCATGCCCGGCAATGCGAAGCCGATGAACGTGCAGAGAAACGCGAACGGAAGTGCGGCGAGTTTCCCGCCGAGCGTTCCGCCGACGACCACGCCGAAGGCGAGGCCGGCGACCCCAAGCGCTGCTTTCGTGGCGAGGAACGCGGTCGGGGTGACCTTGCGCGCGAGGCCGGCGCTGAGCAGCTTTGCCTCGACCGCCTGGACCGTCATCCGCGGGTTGAGCTTCAAGGAGATGCGGGCGAGCCGCGCGACTCCGGGCGCCAGCACACGCTCGCGGAACTTGAGCTCCTCGATGCCGGCGCGACTGAGTTCGCCGTAACGCGTGGCACGGCTGATCGCGACCGAGCGCTGACGCGCCGTGGCCGTTGCCGCCTCCGCAAAGACGAAGATCGCGACACCGAACATCATGAGACCGAACAGAAGCAGCAGCATCAGTTACCCCCTGAAGGAAGCGATCTTGCGAAGCATGTAGGAGCCAATGGCCATCGAGATGAAGCCGGTGATGATCATCTTGTGTCCGGTTGACGTGTGGTAGAGCGGACTCATGTACTCGGCGTTGATCGCGGTGATGATCCCCGCGAGTGCAAACGGCATCCCGACGAGCGTGTAGGCGGATGCGCGGCCCATCGCGGTCAGGCCCTTGATCTTGCGAGCGAACGCCTGCCGCTGACGGACTGCGTCGGCGACCATGTCGAAGATCCCGGCGAGGCTGCCTCCGACTTGCCGCTGGACCGTCACGGCGGTCATCACGAACGAGAGGTTCTTGGACTGGACCCGCTCGGCCATCTCGGAGAGTGCGTCGTCGATCGGCCGCCCGAGCTGTGCCTCCGTCAGCACGCGCTTGAACTCGTCGCTGATCGGGGGCTGCCCCTCGTCGACGACGGCCTGCATCGCCTGGCGGAAGCTGTGCCCTGCCTTCAGCGACGCAGCCATCGTGATCAGGAGGTCCGGCAGCTGCTCGTCGATCGCGTTGACACGCCGCTTCGCCTTGAAGGAGAGAACGCCGAGCGGCAGGAGGCCGCCGATCACCATGGCGAGCAGGATGAAGATGGGCGAGAACGCCATCGCGGCCGCAACCAGCCCGAAGAAGAAGGCCGGGACGATCATGCAGTAGAAGAACTCGGCAGTGCGAAGCGGCACGTCCGCCCGCTCGAGCATCGAGTGCAGTTTGCGCCAGAACGAGAAGCGCTCGAATGCCTGCTCGGTTGCCTTCAGCAGGCCGGAAGCACCTTCGAAGCGTTCGCGGACCGATGCCTTCTTCGCCCGGCGGCGCGGGCCCCCGACGTGCGGGGCGAGCCGCCGGCGTAGGCGCGTGCTTGCGGGCGTGGCCATTGCCAGCCCGACTCCGAGGAGGATTGCGCTGCCGACGGCGAGGCTCAAGAAGAGAGCCGCGACGCCCGAGGTGAAGAGCTGCTCCGGGAGGAAACCGGCAAGACCGTCGCCGGGCGGCGGGGGAGTGCTGCCGGGGAGCGTCGTCTGCGTCGTCCCCGATCCAAAACCGGGAACTGCGGCAGTCAACTTCAGAGTCTGGCCGGGACGAGCGGCCGTCAAATACGAGACGCGCCACGTGCGCGCGAGGTCCGCAGCGACTGCGTCGTAGGCCTTGGCGAGCTCAGCCGAGGAATTGGCTCCGTAGTACCCGCCACCGGTCTCCTTGGCGATCTGCTCGAGCGGCGCCCTGGAGAAGTCTCCGCTCTCGATCCCGATCGCGTACACGGCGGCACCTGCCTTCTTGGCAGACGCGATGGCCTTCTCGAGCGAGACGCCGTTGGCGACGTTGGCGCCGTCGGTCATGACCACGATCACGCGACCCGGGTTCACCTCGTTCGCGAGCGCGAGCGCGGAGAGGTGGACGGCGTCGTACAGGGCGGTCCCCTGGCGCTTGTCCAGCGCGAGGTTACGAAGTGCGCTGTCGGTATCGATCGTCGCCGAGGAGAAACGCGTCGTCTGAACCGCGCTCTCGCCGAAGGTGACGACCGCGAGCCTGTCGGCGGCCGTCTTCCCACCAACGAACGAGCGGGCGGCCGCGATGGCGTCTGCGAGGGGCTGGCCCTTCATCGATCGCGAGTGGTCGATGGCGACGACGACACTCTTCGCGCGTCCGAGATTCTGTGCCACCAACCCGGCGACGGCGTGGCCGTTCTCCTGCAGCACCGGAGCGGCCTTCGACGGCCGGTCCGTGACGACCGACAGCTGAACCGTCGGGTGGCGGGTGGCATCGACGCCGGTCAGCCCGACGGCGGCGGCCGCGGGCGTCGCCATGATGGCTGCAGCGAGCGTGACGATCGCGGCAATTCGGATCACGGTCGGCCTCCGTATGAAGCGCCGGCGAAGGTCGGGCGTGCGCCCAGCTCGGGCTCGAAGAACGTCGGAGCGAACGCGACGCCGTTCGCCGCCATCTTCTCCAGGAACGTCGGCTTGAGGCCCGTGCACGCGAGTGCGCTGAGCAGACGACCAGCGGCGGCCGACTCCTCGTCCGGTCCCCTCGCGATGAAGATGTCCTGCAGCGTCACGACGTCCGACTCCATCCGCTGCACCTCGGTGACGGCGGTGATGCGACGTGAGCCGTCGACGAGCCTGCTGATCTGGATGAGCAGGTCGAATGCGCTCGAGGTCTGCTCGCGAATCGCGCGCAGCGGCAGATCGACGCCGGCGGTCAGCACGAGGGTCTCGAGGCGAGACAGGGCGTCTCGCGGAGAGTTCGCGTGGATCGTCGTCAACGAGCCTTCATGGCCCGTGTTCATCGCCTGAAGCATGTCCAGGGTCTCGGGGCCACGCACCTCGC
>JBDTVA010000140.1:0-4731 GCA_040007455.1 Actinomycetota bacterium
AAGTGCTCGAGTTCCGGATCCTCGGCTCGCTCGAGGTCCTCGACGAGGGCCGACCCGTCGCGCTCTCCGGACAGAAGCAGCGCGCCCTGCTCGCACTCTTGCTCCTCCGGGCCAACGACGTCGTCCCGGCCGAGCGCCTGATCGAGCTTCTCTGGGGCGAAAACGCTCCGCGCACCGCGGCGACGTCGCTGCAGAACTTCGTCTCCCAGCTCCGAAAGGCGATCGGGCCCGAGGTGCTCGAGACGAGGGCTCCCGGCTATCGGCTCAACGTCGAGCCCCGGCAGCTCGATCTGTCCCGGTTCGAGCAGCTCGTGCGCCGAGCGCGTGAAAGCGAACCGACGGAGCGCGCGCGGCTGCTCGGGGAGGCGCTGGCCCTCTGGCGTGGCACGCCCCTCGCGGATTTCGCCTACGAACCGTGGGCGCAGAACGAGATTCGACGTCTCGAGGACCTGCGTCTGGGCGCTCTCGAGGAGCGGATCGCCGCCGAGCTCGAGCTGGACCGGCACGCCGAGTTAACGTCCGAGCTCGAGGCGCTCGTGGCGGAGCATCCCCAGCGCGAGCGGCTACGCGGGCAGCTGATGCTCGCCCTCTACCGCTCCGGGCGGCAGGCGGAGGCGCTCCAGGCCTACCAGGACGCGCGCCGGACGCTCGTCGACGAGCTCGGGATCGAGCCCGGACCGGAGCTCCAGCGCCTGAACGCGTCGATCCTTCGGCAGGAGTCGACCCTCGAGCGCGTCGGCTCGGCCCAGCCGGACGACTCGATCGGCGACGTCGTGCGAGCACTCATGGCGGGACGTGTGGTTCCGGTCCTCGGCCCCCGCGCAGAGCCCGCCGGCGCGCCCGACCTCGTCGAGCACCTCGTCAAGGCGTTCGACTACGCCGATCGCACGGGTGACCTGACTCGGGTGTCGCAGTACATCGCGACGATCAGCGGCGAAGGGCCGCTCTACGACGCGCTGCACGATCTCTACGGGGTCGAACTGGTGCCGGGCCGAGTGCACCGCTTTCTGGCGACGTTGCCGCCGATCCTGCGCGCTCGGGGAGCCCCGCACCAGCTGATCGTCACTACCGCCTACGACCTCGCGCTCGAGCAAGCGTTCGGGGAAGCGGGCGAGGAATTCGACGTCGTCGTCTATCTCGCAACGGGCCGGAGCCGCGGCAAGTTTCTCCACGTGGCCCCGGGACAGCCTCCGACAGTGATCAACGAGCCGAACCTGTACGCGACTGAGCTGTCGCTCGACCGTCGGACGGTGATCCTTCGCGTCCACGGGCGTGTTGACAGCGCCGACGGCCGCGAGTGGGAGAGCTTTGTCGTCACCGAGGACGACTACATCGGCTACCTCACTCCGGGGGAGCTTGCGTCGATGATCCCGGTCGGCCTGGCGGCGCGGCTTCGGCGCAGTCATTTTCTCTTCCTCGGCTACGCGCTACGGGATTGGCATCTCCGCTTGCTGCTCAATCGTCTGTGGGGCGACGAGAAGGTCGGCTACCGGTCGTGGTCGGTCCAGCCCGACGCGTCGGCGCTGGAGACTGAGTTCTGGCGGCGGCGCGATGTCGACCTCTTCGAGCTGGGCCTCGACGAGTACGTGAACGCGTTGGAGCAACGGCTGACCGAGGTTGCGGTGTGAGCGCGACGACGACCGTCCGGCCGTACAAGGGCCTCGCACCGTTCGACGACGAGCCGTTCGACGCACTGCTCTTCTTCGGGCGTGAGCGCGAGCGCGAGATCATCGTCGCAAACCTGCTCGCGTCGAGGCTCACCGTCCTGTACGGGCCGACGGGAGTCGGCAAGAGCTCGCTGCTACGAGCCGGGGTCGCTCAGAGGCTCCGCACGTTCGCCGACTCCTCGGTCGCGATTTTCAGCTCGTGGGGAGAGGACCCGACGGAGCAGATCGACGAAGCGATCGCGTCGGCGGAGGGCGACACACATCTGATCCTCGACCAGATCGAGGAGTACTTCCTCTACCACGATCCCGACGGCGCGTTCGCACGCCGCTTGCCGGAGCTCGTGACGGAGCCGGGGCTGCGCGTAAACGTCCTGCTCGGGATCCGCGAGGACTCGCTCGCGAAACTCGACCTCTTCAAGAGCCGAATCCCCAACCTCTTCGCGAACTACGTCCGGCTCGACCATCTCGATCGCGTCGCGGCACGCGCCGCAGTGGTCGGGCCGCTCGAGCGGTTGAACGAGCTCGCGTCGGAAGAGGAGCCGTACCGTGCCGAGCCAGAGCTCGTCGAGGCGGTGCTCAACCAGGTCGCCGCGGGGAGGATCGAGTACGGGCTCAGCGGGCGGGGTGTCGTACCCGGGCGTGACGAGTCCGGTCGGGTCGAGGCTCCCTTCCTCCAGCTCGTGCTGGAGCGCCTCTGGGATGTCGAGCAAGAGGCCGGCTCCCGGACGCTCCGGCTCGCGACGCTCGAGCAGTTGGGCGGGGCCGAGACGATCGTGAGACAGCACCTCCAGAGGGCGCTCGAGGCGCTGGCGCCGAACCAGCGTGCGCTCGTCGCCGACATGTTCGAGCACTTGGTGACGCCTTCGGGGACGAAGATCGCTCACGACGTCGGCGACCTGGCGCGCTACGCCCGTGCAGGCGAGCAGGACGTGACCGACGTGCTCGGCCATCTGGTCTCGGAACGGATCGTCCGGCCGGTCGACGGGAGGCGCGACGAGCAGGGAAACGGCCGATACGAGATCTTCCACGACGTTCTCGCCGAGGGCGTGCTCGCGTGGCGCACCGCTTTCGAGGCCGAGCGCGAGCTGGCGCTCGAGCGGCGCCGGCGGCGGCGTGCGATCGTGATCGCATCGGCGGCGCTCCTCGCGCTGGCAGCCGTCACCGCCGTCGCGCTGTTCGCCCTCTTCCAGCGGGAACGCGCGCAAGACGCCGCGCGTCGTGCGACCGCCCGCGGGCTCGCGGCTCAAGCGAACGCGTTGATGGACGTGGATCCCGCCCGAAGCGTCGCTCTGGCCGCGCGGGCGGCGCGGCTGGAGCCGTCGCCTGACGTCGAGCGCCAGCTCCGCGAGGCCGTCGCCGGCTCGCGCGTGCGTGCGGTCTTCCGAGCCCGGGGCGGTGCGGTCACCGACGCGACCCTGAGCCCGGATGCCGGAAGGGTCGCGGTCGGTTCGGCGGGCGGCTGGATCAGGGTGTTCGACGCCGGAACGCTTCGCCAGCTCGACGAGTTTCGGCATCCGGGCCGCGTTGCTGACATCGTCTTCTCGCGCGACGGGAAGCTGCTCGTGTCCGCCGGTGGCGACGGCACTGCGCGGCTCTGGCGGGCCCTCGACGGAGCGGCGTTGCGGGTGTTCCGTCACCGTCGTACGGTCACGAGCGTCTCGCTGTCCCGTGACGGTCGCCTCCTGGCGACCGGGAGCATGGACGGGTCGGCACGGGTATGGGATCTGTCGAGTGCAGAGCCGCTGCGGGAGCTTCCGATGGATGCGCCGGTTTCACTCGCGCGGTTCAGCCCGGCCGGCGACCGAGTAGCAGTCGTCAGCGGTACCAAGGTGCGCGTGTTCGAGCCGCTCACAGGGCGCCTCGTCCGTTCGATCGATCAGCGCGGCACGATCGCGACGATCGACTTCAGCCGAAACGGCCGCTTGCTCGCGACCGCAGGTGCCGACGGCACGGCTCGGATCTGGCGGCTCGACCCTCCGGGCCTGCTCCACGAGCTCCGCAGGCACACAGGGCGGGTCACCGACGTGGCGTTCAGCCCACACCGCGTCCTGCTCGCGACTGCGAGCACCGACGCGACCGCGCTGGTGTGGAACGTCGCACGTGGGACCCTTCGCTCGAACCTGCTCGGCCATCGGAACTACGTGAACAGCGCGCGCTTCAGCAGCGACGGCGACTTCGTGATCACCGCGAGCCGTGACGGCACTGCACGGGTCTGGACAGCGAAGAGCGGCATCGCGGAGTCCGTGCTCGCAGGGCATCGTGCCGCCGTCGTCAGGGCCACGTTTGCCCCCGACGGCACCCGCGCGCTCACCTGGAGCGCGGACGGCACCGTGCGGCTCTGGGACCCGGGGATACGACCCGAGCTCCGCTTGATCGGCCGTCATCGCGGGTCGGTGACGAGGGTCTCGTTCGACAGCGGCGGCAAGACGATGCTGAGTGCAGGTCTGGACGGCGTTGCGACGATCTGGCGCGGTGGGAAGGTCGTGCGAACCTTCTCGCACGGCGCGCCCGTCGTCGATGCGGCGATCAGCGGAGACGGTCGCGTCGTCGTAACCGCCGGCTCCGACGGCCTCGCCCGGATCTGGCCGCTCGCCGGCGGCGAGCGGCGCGTGCTTCGCCACGGTGCGCCGCTCACCGCGGTCGCTCTCCGTTCAGGGAAGGTCGCGACGGCCGGAAGCGACGGGATCGTGCGTGTCTGGAACCTTCCCGACGGAAGGCAGATCCGCGCCCTAAAGCACCCTGCGCCGGTGCTCGACGTCGCCTTCGACCCGACCGGGGAGCGAATCGCGACAGCAGGGGAGGACAAGATCGGACGCATCTGGGTGAACGGTCGGATCGTTCATCAGCTCGTCGGCCACACCGACGACGTGACCTCGATCGTGTTCGGCCCGAACGGCGGGCTGCTGCTCACGGCGAGCCGGGATCACTTCGTGCGCCTCTGGGACGCGAGAACGGGGAAACCACTTCGGGCCTTCGAGTTCCACTTCGCAATCGTCAGTCAGGCGGCCTTCAGCTCGGACGGGCGCTGGATCGTGACCGCCGGCCCGTCGAGGTCGGGACTCTG
>JBDTVA010000141.1:0-4725 GCA_040007455.1 Actinomycetota bacterium
CCGCGACCGCTTGGCACCTAAAGGCGGCCGCTTCGCGGCCGCTGCCGCTGCGATTCCCGACGCGCGTCGGCGTAGCACGCCGACGGATCGGGCAGACTCCGTCCGTGCCCGCGACCGTGATCGTCGGCGCGCAGTGGGGCGACGAAGGCAAGGGCAAGATCGTCGACCTGCTCGCGCAGCATGCAGATCTCGTCTGCCGGTACCAGGGCGGCCCGAACGCCGGGCACACGATCATCGTCGGTGGCGAGACGTTCAGGCTCCGCGCGATGCCTTCCGGGATTCTGTCCGGGAAAGAGTGTGTGATCGGCGGCGGCTGCGTCGTCGATCCGGAGGTGCTGCTCGACGAGCTCGACGGCCTCGCGGCGCGCGGCGTCGCGACGGAGGGGCTCGTGCATCTCTCCGGCAACGCGCACCTGATCATGCCGTGGCACGTGGTGATCGACCAGGCGAGCGAGCGGCGACTCGGCCGACTCCAGATCGGAACGACGCGGCGGGGGATCGGGCCCGCGTACGCGGACAAGGCGGCGCGGATCGGGATCCGCGTGCAGGACCTGCTCGACCCGAAGATCTTGCGGCAGAAGATCGAGGTCGCACTCGCGGAGAAGAACGTGTGGCTCGAGCGCGTCTACGGCGTCGAGCCGCTCGACCTCGACGAGGTGGCTGCGCGGCTGGAAGGCTTCGCGCGGCGCCTGCGTCCGTACGTCTCCGACACGTCGCTGCTCGTCGACCGAGCACTCGACGACCAGCGTTTCGTGCTCTTCGAGGGCGCGCAGGGCACGCTCCTCGACCTCGACCACGGCACGTATCCGTTCGTCACGTCGTCGAACCCGGTCGCCGCGTACGCGGCGGTGGCCTTCGGGATCGGCCCGAACCGCATCGACGCGGTGGTCGGTGTTTCGAAGGCCTACGTGACGCGCGTCGGAGAAGGGCCCTTCCCGACGGAGATCGAGGGGCCGAACCAGGAGCGCGTGCGTGAACTCGGCGGCGAGTTCGGGACGGTCACCGGGCGCGAGCGTCGCTGCGGCTGGCTCGACCTCGTCGCGCTGCGCTACGCCGTTCGCCTGAACGGGATCACGTCGCTGGCGCTGACGAAGCTCGACGTGCTCTCCGCGTTCGAGGAGCTCCCGGTCTGCGTCGCGTACCGGCTGCGCGACGGAAGCGAGACCCGCGACTTTCCTGCGCACCAGAGCGACTTCCACCACGCGTCGCCCGTGTACGAGACGCTCGCGGGCTGGGCCGAGCCGCTCGACGACGTCGGCTCCGTCGACGAGCTGCCGACTGCGGCGCGCGCCTACGTCGACTTCGTGGAGCGCGAGCTCGGCGTGGAGGTCTCGCTGATCGGGACGGGCGCCGAGCGGGAGCGCGTGCTCTCGCCGCGCGGCCTCGAAGCCGTCGCCAGGCCCTAGGCGGGCTCGAACGTCACGACCAGTCGCGCGATCTCCTCGCCGCGCGGCGTGAAGATCATCCGCCCGGCCAGGCGGCCTCCGTCTGCGCGCCAGGCGTACTGCGCGACGATCGTCCCGTCGTCCGCCTGCTCGCTCGAGAGCACGTCGACCTCGTCGTCGGGCGGGTTCGACGCGTACGCGGACGCGATCGTCTCCTTGCCGTGGGACGGCCCGGCAGGCACGCCCTCGAAGACGAGCTCGGCGTCCTCGGTGAACTGTTCGAGCATCGGCGCGAAGTCGCCGTTCCGGACGCCCTGGTTGAACAACTCGACGTGTCGCTCGAGCCGCGTCACCTGCGAGAGCCTACGCCGCCGAATAGCATCCGGCGCGTGAAGGTTCTGGTCGTGGGGTCGGGCGGGCGCGAGCATGCGCTCGCGTGGAAGCTCGCGCAGAGCCCGCGGCTGACCGAGCTGCACGCTGCGCCGGGCAACCCGGGGATCGCGGGGCTCGGGCCGTGCCACCCGGTGCACGCGCAAGACGCCGAAGGTCTCCTCGCGCTCGCGCGCGCACTCGCGATCGACCTCGTCGTGATCGGTCCCGAGGTGCCGCTCGTGTCGGGCGTCGCCGACGCGCTTCGCCTCGGCGGCGTCGCGGTGTTCGGGCCGAGTGCCGCGGCGGCGCGAATCGAAGGCTCGAAGCGCTTCGCGAAGGATGTCCTGCGAGCCGCCGGCGTTCCCACGGCCGAGGGGCTTGCGGTCGCCCGGCCGCCTTGCGTCGTCAAAGCGGACGGGCTCGCCGCAGGCAAAGGTGTCTTCGTCTGCCGCACGCAAGACGAGCTCTCTGCTGCACTCCGCGCCGTGTCCGGCCTCGGCGACGACTTCGTGGTCGAAGAGCTGCTCGAGGGGGACGAACTATCGGTGTTCGCGATCTGCGACGGCGTCACCGCGCTCGGCCTTCCACCCGCACGAGACTTCAAGCGCGCATTCGATGGCGACGCAGGGCCGAACACCGGCGGCATGGGCGCGTTCTCGCCGGTCACGCTCGGCGGGCTCGAGCTCGCCGAGCTCGTCGGATCGGTGCACGAACCGGTGCTTCGGGAGCTCGCGCGACGCGATGCGCCGTTCATCGGGCTCCTCTACGCCGGCCTGATGCTGACCGAGTCCGGCCCCCGCGTGCTCGAGTTCAACTGCCGGTTCGGCGATCCCGAGACGCAGGCGATCCTGCCGGCCGTGGAAGGTGACCTGCTCGGCGCCCTTGCCGCGGCCGCCGCCGGAGATCTCGCCGGCGCCACGGTCGCAGCGTCGGACGAGGCCGCGGTGGCGGTCGTCCTCGCGGCGCACGACTACCCTGCCGCGGGTGACGTGGGCTCCCCGATCGCCGGGATCGCCGAGGCGGAAGCCGACGGAGCAGTCGTCTTCCACGCGGGGACCGCGCTTCGCGGCGACCAGCTCGTGACGAACGGCGGCAGGATCTTGAACGTGTCGGCGACGGGCTCGACCTTGAGCGAGGCGCGCGGCCGTGCGTACGCGGCGGCCGAGCGGATCGCCTTCGACGGGATGCGCTTCCGGACCGACGTCGCGCTCGAAGCCGCGAACGGGGCACCGGTTGGCTGAGGGGCCAGTGGTCGGGATCCTCGTCGGCTCCGAGTCCGACCGGGAGCGGATGCAGGGCGCCTTCGACGAGCTCGACAAGCGCGGGATCGCGTACGAGTTCGAAGTCCGCTCGGCGCATCGCACGCCCGATGCGGTCGCGGAATACGCGCGCACCGCGCGCGAGCGCGGGCTCCGCGTGCTGATCTGCGGCGCGGGACTCGCGGCCGCGCTCCCCGGAGCAGTCGCCGCGCACACCGACCTGCCGGTGATCGGCGTCCCGCTGCGATCGAGCCTCAGCGTCCTCGACGGTCTCGACGCGCTGCTCGCGATCACGCAGATGCCGCCCGGCGTCCCCGTCGCGGCGGTCGGCGTCGACAGCGCGAAGAACGCCGCCGTGCTCGCGGCGCGAATCCTCGGCGCGTGAACGTCCGGTCCGCGAGGCCGGAGGACGCGCGGCGAATCGCCGAGATCCAGGTCGAGACCTGGCGTGCCACGTACCCCGGGGTGATGCCGCAAGAGGTGCTCGACGGATTGAGCGTCGACGACCGCGAAGGGAACTGGCAGGAGTGGATCCCGAGCCCGGAGACGAACACCTTCGTCGCGGAGCTCGACGGCGAGATCGTCGGCTTCGTGAGCGTCGGACCCTGCTGGACCAGTCAAGGGATCGGTGAGCTCTACGCGATCTACGTAACGCCGGCCGGCCAGGGTCGGGGCGCGGGTCTGGCACTCATGGAAGCGGGGGTCGGCGCATTGTCCGAGCATTGGGACGAGGCGATTCTCTGGGTCGCGACGGAGAACCCGCGCGCCCGTCGCTTCTACGAGCGGTACGGCTGGGAGGTCGACGGCGAGCGGATCGACGACGCGATCCCGGGGGCGTCGGTGCCCGAGGCGCGGTACCGGTTGTCCGGCCTGGGCCGGCGCTAGTCTGGCCGAGTGATTGCCCGCTACTCCCGTCCGGCGATGGCCGGGGTCTGGTCGGAGCAGCGAAAGCTGGAACGGTGGCTCGAGGTCGAACTCGCCGCGCTCGACGCGTGGGCCGAGATCGGGCGCGTGCCCGCCGAGGCGGCCGAGGCGATCCGGCACGCAGCGTTCGCGCCCACACCGGAGCGCGTACGCGAGATCGAGGAGCGAACTCACCACGACGTCGCGGCGTTCGTCGACGCCGTCGCGGAGGGGCTCGGGGAGCATGGCCGCTGGTTCCACTACGGGCTGACGTCCTCGGACGTCCTCGACACTGCGCTCTCGCTACAGATCCAGGAGGCGGGCCGGCTGATCCTCGAAGGCGTCGACCGCGCGTTCGCCGCCGTCGTCGCCCGGGCCGAAGAGCACCGGGCGACGCTGACGATCGGCCGAACCCACGGCGTGCACGCCGAGCCAACGACGCTCGGGCTCAAGCTCGCGGGCTGGGCGTTCGAGCTCGAACGGAACCGCACGCGGGTCGAGCGGGCGCTCGAAGGCCTGCGCGTGGGGAAGCTGTCCGGCGCGGTCGGGACGTACTCGGCGACCGACCCGGACGTCGAGCGGATCACGTGCGAGCGGCTGGGGCTCGAGCCCGCGCCCACGTCGACGCAGATCCTCCAGCGCGACCGGCACGCCGAGCTCTTGAGCGCACTCGCGCTCGCTGCCGCGTCGCTGGAGAAGTTCGCGCTCGAAGTGCGTCACCTCGCGCGGACCGAGGTGCGCGAGGTCGAGGAGCCGTTCGGCCGCGGGCAGAAGGGCTCCTCGGCGATGCCGCACAAGCGGAACCC
>JBDTVA010000142.1:0-4719 GCA_040007455.1 Actinomycetota bacterium
CGAAGACGACGCCGGCGAGCTTCGAGCCGACGCTCGACTACGTCGTCGTCAAGTTCCCGCGCTTTGCCTTCGAGAAGTTCCCCGGCGCCGACCGCACACTCGGCACGCAGATGAAGAGCGTGGGGGAGACGATGGGCATCGGCCGCACGTTCACCGAGGCGTTCCTGAAGGCGAAGCGATCGCGCGAGATCGACGACGAGTGGACGCCGGAAGGAATGCACCCCTGGTTCGTGGCCGAGCTCGAGCGTGTCCGCGACATGCTCGAGCGGGTCCACTCGCTGGACGACCTCGTCGAGGCCGACTGGCTTCGCCTCAAGCGGATGGGGTTCTCCGATGGAGACATCGCCGCGCGGTGCGGAGCCACCGAAGACGAGGCGCGCTCCCGGCGAAAAGCGTGGGCCGTCAGGCCCGCTTTCCGACGGGTGGACTCGTGCGGCGGCGAGGTCGAGGCGGAGTCGAACTACCTGTACTCCACCTGGGGCGAGGCCGACGAGGCGCCTCCCGAGCCCGGTCGCTCGGTCGTGATCCTCGGCTCCGGCCCGAATCGGATCGGCCAGGGGATCGAGTTCGACTACTGCTGCGTGCACGCCGCGCAGACCTTCCGCGAGCTCGGCTACGAGGCCGTGATGGTCAACTGCAACCCCGAGACCGTCTCGACCGACTACGACACGTCGGACCGCCTGTACTTCGAACCGCTCGGGGTCGAGGAGGTGCTCGCGGTGCTCGAGCGCGAGCGGCCGGTCGGCGTCGTGATCCAGTTCGGCGGCCAGACGCCGCTCAAGCTCGCGCGCGCGATCGAGCGCGCCGGTTTCACGATCCTCGGCACACCGTTCGACGCGGTCGACCTCGCCGAGGACCGGGAGCGCTTCGCCGCGCTCGCCGACCGCCTCGGCGTGCAGTGCCCGGCGTGGGGGATGGCCGAGACCGCCGACGAAGCCGTCGATGTCGCCGAGCGCGTCGGCTACCCCGTGCTCATTCGGCCCTCGTACGTCCTCGGCGGG
Source organism: Actinomycetota bacterium (assembly GCA_040007455.1). GTDB lineage: Bacteria > Actinomycetota > Thermoleophilia > Gaiellales > Gaiellaceae > JACCTU01. The sequence goes on from JBDTVA010000142.1 coordinate 1,002, forward strand.
CGCTCGATGCGGGTCTGCTACGACGAAGACCAGGTCCGCGACGCGATCGCGTCGGTCGAGGGCAAGGTGCTCGTCGACCGCTTCCTCGAGAACGCGATCGAGATCGACGTCGACGCGGTCTGCGACGGACACGAAACGTACGTCGGTGCGGTCATGCAGCACGTCGAGGAGGCAGGCGTGCACTCCGGAGACTCGGCGTGTGTCCTGCCCGCGCAGTCGCTGACACCGCAGCAGGCCGCCGACGTCGACGGGTTCGTCCGGCGACTCGGTCCCGCGCTCGGCGTCGTCGGACTCCTCAACGTCCAGCTCGCGATTGCCGGTCGCGAGGTGTACGTGCTCGAGGTGAACCCGCGCGCGTCGCGCACGGTGCCGTTCGTGAGCAAGGCCACCGGCGTCAACCTCGTCGACGCCGCCTGTCGGCTCTCGGCCGGCAAGACGATCGCGGAGCTCGGTCTGCCGCGACGCGCGACACCGCACGAGGTGAGCGTCAAGGCGGCGGTCCTCCCGTTCCATCGCTTCCCCGGCGCCGACCCGGTGCTCGGTCCCGAGATGCGCTCGACGGGAGAGGTGATGGCGACCGCCGCCGACCTCCCGACCGCGTTCGCGAAAGCGGAGCGCGCCGCAGGACGGCGACTGCCGACGAGCGGCACCGCTTTTCTGACGGTGCGTGACGCCGACAAGCAGAACGCCGTGCCGGTCGCAGCGGCACTCGCGGGCCTCGGCTTCAAGCTCACCGCGACCGCGGGGACCGCACACACGCTCTCCGGCGCCGGCCTCGACGTCGAGATCGTCGAGAAGGGTCGCACCGTCGTCGATCAGATTCGCAAGGGCAAGGTCGACCTCGTCGTGAACACGCCGCAAGGCCGCGGCGCACGCACCGACGGCTACGCGATCCGCGAGGCGGCGCTCGTCGCCGGCGTGCCGTGCATCACCACGCTCTCGGGCGCCTCCGCCGCCGTGCATGCGATCGCGCACGCCCGCACCGAGATCGCCAAGTCGCTGCAGGAGCGCATCGATGAAGCGCGCAGCGCTTAGCGTCCGTCGAAACGAGCAGATCGGACCGTACTCCCTCGTTAGCGTCGAGCGCGGAGCGCTCGACGCAGGCGTCCCCGGCCAGTTCTTCATGCTCGAGGCGCCGGGTCGCGTGCTGCCGAGGCCGATGTCCGTCTGCCTCGCACCGCCCGGCGAGCTCGCATTCCTGATCGATCCGATCGGCCCCGGGACACGTGCGCTCTGCGGGCTCGAGCCCGGCGACGCCATCCACGTGCTCGGGCCGCTCGGGAACGGCTTCCGGCTCGACGTCGAGCGCCCGCTGCTCGTCGGCGGCGGGATCGGGATCGCGCCGCTGCCTTTCCTCTCCGAGCGCCTCGGCGCGCCGCCGGCGCTCCTCGGCTTCCGGTCCGAGTGGCACGCTGAGGCAGCCGCGCTGGTTCCGAACGCCGAGGTCGTGATCGAGCCGACGTACGTCACCGAAGCGATGCCCATCGGCCACGACGTCCTCGCGTGCGGGCCCGAGCCGATGCTCGAAGCCGTTCGAGCGCTCGCACCCGACGCGCAGCTCGCGTGGGAGGCGCCAATGGCCTGCGGGTACGGCGCGTGCTACGGCTGCGCTGTCGAGATCGGCGGCGAGTTGAAGCGGCTCTGCGTGGAAGGGCCGGTCCTTGCTGCTGCTTAACGGGTCCGGCTGCCTCGACGCGCTCATCGCGCCCGACGTCGCGCGCGCGCTCGACGCGTTCGTGACGAAGACGATCACGCCGCTGCCGCGCGAAGGCAACGCGCCCGTGCGAATCGCCGAGACCGAGCACGGGATGCTGAACGCGATCGGCCTCGCGAACCCCGGACGGGACGCGTTCCTCGACGACGCGCTGCCGCGACTGCGCGAGCTGGGCGTTCCGCTCTGGGTTTCCGTCGGAGGGTTCGCGGCCGACGAGTACGCGGAGACGTGCGCCGCGCTCGCCGACGTGACGATCGAATTGAACCTCTCGTGCCCGAACGTCGACGAGGCGCCGGAGTCGGCGGCGGAGATCGTCGCAGCGTGCCGGGCAGCGACCGGCCTGCCGCTCTACGCCAAGCTCTCGCCGGCGACCTGGGACGTCGCGGAAACCGCGCGCGCGGTCGAAGCTGCCGGCGCCGACGGGCTCTCGCTCGTGAACACGATCCGCGGCCTCTCGCTCGACGAACGGACGCTTCGGCCGACGCTCGAGCGCGGTTCCGGCGGCTACTCGGGCCCCGCGCTCAAGCCGATCGCGCTCGCCGCGGTCTACGCGTGTGCGCGCGCGACGACGCTCCCGATCGTCGGGATGGGCGGCGTCCGTTCCGGCCGCGACGCGTTCGAGCTGATCGCGGCGGGAGCGTCCGCGGTCGCGCTGGGAACGGTGCTGTTCGCCGATCCCGACGCGCCGTCGCGTGTCCGCGCCGAGCTCGACGTCGAGCGGAGCGCGCGAGGCTTCGAGTCCGCGCACGACGCCCGCGGAATCGCGCACCGGACCGATGCGGGAGAGCGCACGGACGTGCACGCGAACGTGCGCTGAGGACCGGCTCGACGGAGCTTGCAGTGCGCGGACGACTTGTTAGACTCCCGCGCCATGGTCTCGCCCAAGACCCAGACGCAAGCTCCCCTGCGCTCACTCGATCAGCGCATGGAGGCGCTGGCTCGGGCGAACGATATCCGGGTCAAGCGGGCAAGGCTCAAGAAGGACCTCAAGGACGGACACGTGCGCATCGATTCGATCCTGCGCAACCCGCCCGAGTACGTCGAGACGGCGAAGGTGTTCGACATCCTGATGGCCGTCCCGAAGTTCGGCCGCGTGAAGGCCGCACGGTTCCTCAACCAGGCCCGGATCAGCCAGGCGAAGACGGTCGGCGGCCTCTCGGAGCGGCAGCGGTCGGAGCTCGTTGGGCTCTTCAACCGGTAAGGCCACACCGCCGGTCTTCGTGATCACCGGCACCTCGGGTGCCGGCAAGGGGACGCTCGTCCAGGAGCTGCTGAAGCGCGTGCCCGAGGTCGCGCTCGCGGTGTCGGCCACGACGCGCGGACGCCGGCCCGGCGAGGTCGACGGCGTCCACTACTGGTTCATCTCCGACGAGGAGTTCGACCGGCGCCTCGCCGAGGACGACTTCCTCGAGTATTACGCGTTCCCCTGGGGGCAGCGGTCGGGGACGCTGTGGTCGGAGCTCGAACGCATCCGCGACCAGGGGAAGGCACCGCTGCTCGAGCTCGAGCCGAACGGCGCGCTCGCCGTCAAGGGCCGCGTTCCCGACGCCGTCCTCTTCTTCATCCACGCACCGGACTTCGAGGAGCTCGAGCGCCGTCTGCGAGAACGCGCCACGGAGAGTGCGGGGGAGATCGAAGAGCGGCTCGCCCTCTCACGCCGACAGCTCGATCAGGCGGAGCAATGCGACTATCTGATCGTGAACGACGAGGTGGAGCGGGCCGCAGAGGAGCTGGCCGGGATCGTCCGACGAGCCCTCAACAGTGCAGCTACCATGCCCTCGTGATTCATCCACGCCTCGATGAGCTCCTGGACAACGTCGACTCGCGCTACGCGCTGGTCATCGTCACGGCCAAGCGGGCTCGCCAGATCAACAACTACTACCAGCAGCTCGGTGAGGGCACCTACGAGGACTTTCCTCCGCCGCTCGTCGAGTCTCGCTCGAAGAACTACTTGACCATGGCCATGGAGGAAACAGCTCAGGGCATGATCAAGTACACGTATCC
>JBDTVA010000143.1:0-4719 GCA_040007455.1 Actinomycetota bacterium
GGATCACCGCGAGCGACCGGTACCGCAACCTCGTCGACCAGCTGCAGTACGTCGCACGGCGCGAGCTGATCTTCGGCATGCACGTGCACGTTGCGGTCGACGACGCCGAGAAGGCGATCCAGATCGTGAACGGCATGCTCGTCGAGCTCCCGGCGCTGCTCGCGCTCTCCGCAAGCTCGCCGTTCTGGCGCGGTGAGCCGACGGGGCTCTCGTCGTCGAGACAGATGGTCTTTGCCGCGTTTCCGCGCTCGGGGCCGCCGCCGCGCTTCAAGGACTACGGCGACTACGCCGAGGTCGTCGGTCAGCTCGAGAAGACAGGCTGCATCGCCGACTACACGCACATCTGGTGGGACATCCGCCTCCACCCGAAGTGGGGGACCGTCGAGATCCGAATCTGCGACGCAGTCACGCGTGTGGAGGACGCCGTTGCGATCACCGCGTACTGCCAGGCGCTCGTGAAGCACTACGCGGAACTGCACGACCGGGGCGACCCGATCCCGTCGTTCCACCGGATCCTGACGACGGAGAACAAGTGGCTCGCGGCACGTTACGGGCTCGAGGCGCCCGTGATGGACCTCGCGACCGGCCGAAGGAACCGCGTGCCGATCGCGCAGCTCGTCCGCCGGCGGCTCCGCGACCTCGAGCCGCACGCGCGCGAGCTCGGCGCCGAGCGCGAGCTGGAGGGGATCCGCTCGATCCTCGGGCGCGGCAACGGCTCGGACCGCCAGCTGCGCGTCTTCAACGCGAACCGCGACATCGTCGAGGTCGTGCGCGAGATCGCGGACGCGACCGAGGTCGCGACCTCGTGATCGACGTCGGTGACACCTGGCCGGACGCCACCGTTTTCGCCGCCCCCGGCAAGCCGGTCACGCTGCGTAACGCACAGGAGGGCTCGAAGGCGCTCTTCGTCTTCTATCTCTTCGACTTCTCCTCCACCTGAACGAGCGAGCTCGAGCTCCTGCGTGACAGGAGCGCGGAGTTCGAGGAAGCAGGCGTCCGGCTCTTCGGCGTCTCGCGCGACTCGCCGTGGACGCACATCGCCTGGTCGCAGGTGCTCGACCTGAACTTCCCGCTGCTCTCGGACGGGAACGCCGACGCCGTGCACGCGCTCGGGATCGGGTTCGAGCACCGCGGCCTGAAGGAGGTCGCCGGACGATCGGCGTTCCTCGTCGACGAGGGCGGTACGGTCCGCGGCGCATGGCGCTACGAGACTGGAGAGGTGCCCGACTTCGACGTGCCGCTCGCAGCCGCTCGGGCGCTGTAGCGCTCGCCTGCCTCCTGTATCTCGGAGCCGGGGCGCTCGCGCTCTCCCCCGCCCTGCGCGACGCGCAGGACGACCTGCTCGCGTACGGGAAGCCGCGCGCGGACGTCGTCACGCCCGGCGACCACCTGCAGACGACGTACAACCTGTGGCTCCCGGGACACCAGCTCGCGCGCGGCCACGCGCCGTGGCTCGACCCGTACAGCTTCCAGCCCGAGGCGCCGAAGCGGACGAACTTCGCGGGCTGGCCGTTCTCGATCGTCTTCTGGCCGCTGCACGCGCTCTTCGGGACCGTCGGCGCGTGGAATGCGTTCGCGCTCCTCTCGTACCTCGGCGCCGGCGCTGCGGCCGCTGCCTGGCTGCGTTCGCTCCGGCTCCCGCTCGGTGCGGCGCTCGTCGGCGGGCTCGCGTTCGCACTCGCCCCCTACCGCTCGATCCAGACCGCCGGCGGTCATCTGCTCGGCCCCGTCGCGATGCTGCTCCCGCTCTCGCTCTGGGCGCTCGAGACTCGGCGTCGCTGGCTCGCGGTCGCCGCGATCGCTTCGGTTCCGCTCTCGGGCCAGGTGCACCTCGCGCTCGGTGCGATCCTCTTCTTCGTCGCGTACGCCGCCGTGCGCCGGCAGCTGCGTATCGGGGTCGCCGGCGCGGCGGCGAGCGCGGCCGCGGGGCTGCTCGTGTGGTTCACGGAGATCCGCGGCACGACCGGGGCCTCGGGGCGCTCGTTCGATCAGGTCGAGCGCTACTCGGCCGAGCTGCTCGACTTCGTCACACGGACCCCGCGGCACGGCTTCGAGACGTTCGTCTTCGTCGGGTGGCTCGTGCCGCTCGCGGCGCTCGCCGGACTCGCGCTCGTCCGGCGCCGCGACCGTGGGCTCGCCGCCGTGCTCGGGCTCGGCGTGCTCGTGCCGATCGTGCTCGCCCTCGGCGCGAACACGCCGGTGTACGAGCCGCTGTGGGACGTCGTACCGGGGCTCGGGCAAACGCGAGTGCCCTCGCGTTTCCTGCCGATCGCCTGCCTCTGCCTCGCCGCACTCGCCGCGTTTGCCGTTGCACGCGTGCCGTGGCGCTACGCAGCGCTCGTCGCGATCCCGCTCGTCGCGCTCGACCTGCGGGTCGACGTCTACCGGCCGATGGGCGCGGACGAGGAGAACCCGGTCTATGCCGAGCTCGGCCCCGGCCGGCTCCTCGAGCGCCCGGTCGTCCTCCCGGAGCTGCAGGAGGGAAGCGTCTACCTCTACTACGCGATCCAGGCGCCCCGCGAGCGACCGCTCGGCTACTCGACCACCGCGCCGCGCGAGACCGACCGCGTCGCGCGCGCATTGCGAAGCGGCAAGCTCGATCCCGCGGAGCTCGGCGTGCGATCGGTCGTCCGCTTCCGCGACGGGCGCCCGGCCGAGGTCGCATCCCCAGAGTCGGGTCGATGAGGGAGCGGCCCTGCGGTCTCTAGCCCGGACCCTCGAGTGCTGAGCGAAAGACGTCTACCTCAGGGGCGAGGTCAGACGCTGTCTTGAAGTGACGCTCGGCTCCCTCTGCGTCTCCCTTCGTCCGCAAGAGCAGGCCGTAGTTGTAGTGAGTCTCGGGATCGTCCGGCCGCGCCTCCAGCGCCCGGAGGTAGTGCTCCTCGGCGCCGCCCAGGTCACCACGCAGCTGGAGAAGGATGGCGAGGTTGTTGTGTGCCTCGCCGTAGTCGGCCCAGAGCCGTAGGGCCTCCCTGTACTGCTCCTCGGCGCCCTTGGGGTCGCCACGGTTCTCGAGCAGCAGCGCGTAGTTGTAATGCGTCGCCGGGTTCCCAGGCGCGAGGCGCAGGGCCTCGCGAAAGTGCCTCTCCGCCTCCTCGAGCTGACCCATCTGCTCGAGCAGGAGCGAGTAGTTGCTGTGCGCCTCCGGATAGTCGGGGCGCAGGCGCAGCGCTTCCTGATACTGCCCGGCCGCCACGGCGTACTCCCCCTTCGCCACCAGGAGATTGGCGAGAGCGTGGTGGGCGTCGACGTAATCCGGCCTGAGGCGAAGCGCCTCGCGGTAGTGCTCCGCCGCGCCGGCCCGGCTGCCGCGCGCATGGAGGAGGGCCGCGTAGTTGTAGTGCGCTTCGGGATAGTCCGGCCGAATGCGTAACGCCTCGTGGTAGTGCTTCGCCGCTTCTCCATGCTCGCCGCGCGCCCGAAGCAGCACCGCGTAGTTGTTATGCGCCTCGGGATAGTCGGGCTGAAGCCGCAGGGCCTCCCGATAGCAATCTGCCTCCTCGTCGCTCCACTCCCGGGCCGTGCCGACCAGAGCAACCCCTTTCAGAAACCAGTCCTCCGCGGCGAGCTGCTCGGGAGCCCGTGACTCGAGCACGCCCGGATCGAACCTCAGGACGCGATAGAGGTTCCGCGGGGTGAGGACGTCGCCTTTCAGGGCGCGCGCTCCGCACTCCTCGAACGCATAGAGCGGGAGGTCGAGGAGGTCGAGAACGGTCTCGCTGACGAAGAGCGAGTCCGGCTCCGCCTCGCTCTCGATTCGCTTCGCCACGGTGTTGCCGCGGCCGATCCACGCCTCCTCGCCGTCGAGTCGGGTGCACTCGCCGAAGTGGCAGCCGAGCCGCAGAGACATGTGCGGATGGTTCTTCAGGGCGGGCAGCGACTCACTGCCGATCTTCCATCCGTCGAGCAGCTTGAGCCCGAACTGGGCCGCTGCGTCCGCGCTCTCGAAGAGAAACATGTGGCCGTCGCCGGCCCACTCCCGATAGAGGCATCCGTACTGGCTGGCCAACGACTCGGCCATGTATCGGTACTCGGCGACGATCGCCACCATCGTCTCCCGCGGAATGCGCGTCCATTCGACCGAGTGGCGCTCGAGATCGGAGAAGAGGATGGCGAGGTAGCGCTGCACGGGAGCCGCCCGCTAGACGGGCATTCTCCCATCGGAAAGACCCATTCTCCTATAATCGCCGAACTCGCTGCGATGGAAGGGGATGCCTATGCCGAAGTACATGGTCGAGCGGCACCTGCCGGGCTTCACGAACGAGCAGCTGCCCGCCGCCGCAGGCGCCGCAAAGAGCGCGACGACGCAGATGGCGGAGGAGGGAACGCCGGTCCGCTACCTGCGCTCGACGTTCATACCAGCCGAAGAGAAGTGCTTCTGCCTCTTCGAGGGACCGTCGGCGGACGCCGTGAAGGACGCAAACGAGCGCGCCGGACTCCCGTACGAGCGTATCGTCGAGGCCGAGTTCATCACCGCGGACGAGCTGCGCTAGCCGAAATCGGCTCAGCCGGAGGGCGTCTCTACATCCCCATAGCGTGGAAGCCCGAGTCGACGTAGAGGATCGTTCCCGTCACGTTCCTCGCGTCGTCTGACAGGAGAAACGCGGCGGCGGCGCCGACGTCGTCCGCGTCGACGTGACGGTGGAGCGGCGCGCGCTCCTCGACGATCGCCTCCATCGTCGGGAAGCCCGCGATCGAGCGCGCGGCGAGCGTGCGCAC
>JBDTVA010000144.1:0-4699 GCA_040007455.1 Actinomycetota bacterium
GCGCCGGCGATCTCGCCGCGGTCGTAGCCGACGTCGATCACGTTCGAGCCGCGGTCTCGCCCCTCCTGGCGCGGGCCAATGTTCACCGCGGGCGTCCCGATGAACGCCCCCTCGCGGATCGCGGACGACGAGTTGCCGACGAGTGCCGCCGTCTTCGCCATCAGCTTGATGTAGTCGCTCGTCGGCAGGTTCTTGAAGAAGTGCACGTTCGAGTCGTCGTTGTGCTCTCGCCACTGGCGCATCCCCGCCGCGATGTGCTCGGAGCCCGCGTCGGCGTTCGGCCAGAGCGCAATCGCCGGCATGCCGACGTCCTGCAGCGCCGCGAGCGTCTCGACGATCTGGGCCTTGCCGTCGCCGTACTCGGTCGTGACGGGGTGCTGCGAGAGGATCAGGAACGGCTCGTCGAGGCTGAACGTCCCACCGACGCCGGTGTCGAAGAGCTCGCTCAGGCCGTCGCCGCCCTGCTGCAGCACCTCGGCGACGAGGTCCATGCGGGGGCAGCCGACGAGATGCACGGACTCGGGGTCCTCGCCGAGCTTGACGATCCGATCCGCCGCCCCCTGCGAGGCGGGAAAGTGAACGTGCGCGAACTTCGTCACCGCGTGACGAATGGATTCATCGATGTTCCCCGAGACCTCGCCGCCCATCGTGTGCGCAAGCGGGATGTTCATGTACGTCGCCGCGAGCGCCGTGGCCATCGTCTCGAAGCGGTCGCCGACGGTGATCACGACGTCGGGCTGGAGCCGCTCGAACGCCGTCGGGAGCTCCAGCAGGCCGAGCCCGGTCGACTTCGCCATGGTGGACGGCGTCTCGCCCTCGATCAGCATGAACACGCGCTCGTTCGCCTCGAAGCCGTCCTGCTCGATCAGGTTCTCGACGCTGCCGTAGCGGTCGAGGAGCGCGGAGGCGCCGACGACGAGCTGCAGCTCGAGCTCGTCGTGGTCCGCGATCGCGCGCATCGCGCTCTTGATGCTCGAGTAGTTCGCGCGCGAGCCGACGACGACGCAGACCTTCCTCACGCGAGCAGGTCCTCCGTGATCACGGTGTCAGGCGGAATGCTCTTCCGAGCCGTTCGACCGACGACCTCAGGCAGCAGCCGCGCGGGGATGCCCGTCCCCGGCTTCTTGGCGGCCACCATCTCGCGGGAAATTTCGGCGCCGGCCGGAATCTCCTGCGTGCTCACGACCGACTTCTCGAACACCTGCTTCATCTCCCCGAACGGCTCGAGGTCGTCTTTGTCCACGGGGTTCGCGAGCATCGTCTCGAGCTCCCGGATGCCGTCGACGAGGTCTTCGAACTCGAGCGGCTCGGTCGCGAAGCGCGCGTCAGCTCCGTAGAGGTCGCGCGAGAGCGTGAAGTGCTTCTCGACCACCGTCGCCCCGAGCGTCACCGCCGCGAACGCCGCGTAGTTCCCGAGCGTGTGGTCGGAGAAGCCGACGGGCTTCCCGTAGCGCTCGCGCAGCTCCGCGAGCACGTTCAGGCCGACCCGCTCCGACGGCGTCGGGTACTGGGACGTGCATTGCAGCACCGTGACCTGATCGCCGGCAGCCGCGACGGCGGAATCGAGCTCCGCCCACGAGGACATCCCCGACGTCAGCAGCACCGGCTTGCCGGTTGCGGCGGCCGCGCCAACGAGCTCGAGGTTCGTGACCTCGCCGGAGCCGATCTTGTAGCGCGACACGCCGATGCGCTCGAGACGCTCCACCGCCCTCGTCGAGAAGGCGGAGCAGAGGAACTCGACGCCGGCGGCCTCGCACGCCCCTTTCAGCGTGGCCCACCCGTCGTCCGTGAACGCCGTCCGCTCGAAGTACTCCCAGCGCGTCTCGTGCTTGAAGTACGGCGGCGAGGGTGCGTCTCGTGTGGTCTCGGCCTCGGCGTCGTGCAGCTGGAACTTGACCGCGTCGACGCCGCACTCCGCGGCGACCTCCGCCATGCGGATCGCGTGGCCGAGGCTCCCGTCGTGGGTCATCCCGACCTCGGCGATGACGTTGACCGCGTTCACCGGGGCGATGCTAGCTTCGCCTCGTGAAGGACTATGTGAGGGACTACTTCGACCGGCACGCCCACGAATGGGTCGAGGCCGCATACGACGCCGACGTTCGGTTCCCCGTCGGCTCCGAGCGCGTGCGCCTGGCGATCGAGGGCGTGGCGCCGGCGATGCAGGAGGGCTCGCGCCTCGTCGACCTGGGCTCCGGCGGCGGCCAGCTCTGCATCCACGCAGCGAACCTCGGCTGGAGCGCGGTCGGGGTCGACAACGCGCCCGGGATGATCGAGGAGTCGAGGGCCAACGCGGGTGAGCTCGCGATCGAGTGGCATGCCGCGTCGTACGACGAGTCGGGTCTTCCGGCGGGCGAGCACTCCGCCGTCACTGCGCTGGGCCTGATCGAGTACCTGCCCGACGACGACGGCCTCTTCGCCGAGGCCGCGCGGCTCCTGCGACCGGGCGGCCGCTTCGCCGTCTCCTGCCGGAACCGCCTCTACAACCTGCTGAGCGCCAACGACTACACCGCCCAGGAATTCGGCGAGGAGGCGCCGCGGTTGCTCGAGGAGCTGCGCGACCACCTCGCGCGAACCGAGCCCGGCGAGCTGCTCGCGCTCGCGGAGTCGATTGCCGCATCGGCCGAGGACCTGGAGCGCGCCGCCGCCGCCGACCGCGACGTGCCGCCGAAGGAGCTCCACGACCATCGGCGCGCGTTCCAGCGCGGCAGGCGGCAGCACACGCCGCGCGACCTCGCGCCGGCCGCGGAACGGCACGGCTTCCGCGAGGCCGAGCTCCTCGCGCTGCATCCGCATCCGCTGCCGCCCGCGCTCGAGCCGCTGGCGCCGCGGACGTACAACCGCCTCGCAGAAGCGTGGCAGCGCGCGCTCGAGCGCTCGCCGGCCGGGCTGGCGTTCTCGACCGCGTTCGTGGCCGTCTTCGAGCGCGGCTGACGTGCTGACGATCGTGATGTACCACTACGTGCGCGACGACGCGCGCGTGCACGCCCGCACGGTCGCCGAGTTCGAGGCTGAGCTCGACCACGTCGCCGAGCGCTACACGTGCGTGCGTCTCGACGACGTCGTTGCAGGCGCATGGCCCGACGACGCGTGCCTCCTCTCGTTCGACGACGGGCTCGTCGAGCACCTCGCCGTCGTGGCGCCGGCGCTCGAGCGCCGTGGCCTGACCGGGGTTTTCTGCCCGCCCGGGCGCGCGGTCGTCGAGCGCCGGCCGCTCGACGTGCAGCGCACGCAGTTCCTGCTCGCCGCGACATCGGATCACGACGCGCTCGGGCGCCGGATACTCGCCGCCGTCTCGGATCCAGATCGACTTTGGGCGGAGAACACCCCGCCCCATCGCTACGACCCGCCGGCGACGGTGTTCGTGAAGCGCGCGCTCCAGGAGGGCCTGCCGGACGGTCAGCGAGAGGAGCTGCTCGCGACGCTCTTCCGCGAGCACGTCACCGACGACGACGAGGCCTTCGCGAACTCGCTCTACCTGACGCGCGACGGCTGCCGCGAGCTCGCGCGCCGCGGCCACGAGGTGGTCGGCCACGGGTGGGAGCACCGACGCCTGGGCCTGCTCGACGAGCCTGCGCAGCGCGACGAGCTCGAGCGCACACGCGGCTTCGTCGAGGACGTCGGCGGGACGTGGGCGCTCTGCTACCCGTACGGGAGCCGGAACGAGACCACGCTGCGCCTGCTCCGCGAGCTGGGCTGCGCTTCCGCCCTGACGACCGAGCCGCGGCGTGCCACGACGGCCGACCCGCTGCTCGAGCTGCCGCGCATCGACACGAACGACCTACAGCTCGAGGTAGTCGAGCTCGCGTGAGCGCACCGCCCACCGCCCGACGCGGTCCAGGTCGGCGGCCAGCTCCTCCGGCGAACGCGCGCTCAAGACGATCGTCGCCTCGAACGGGTGATCGATGCGGTCGAGCGGCATGTAGACAGTCTTGAACGAGTGGAAGCGTGTCTGCCGCAGCCGGAACAACGCGTGCGCGTGGCGTCTGGCGAGCTCGACCGCGTGGTCGTCGGGCGGCGGGACGTCCTGAATCCGCGCGAGTCGGCGCAGATATTCGTCGGCGCTGTCGGAGTCGACGGTGAAGCCACGGCCCGAGTAGAAGCCGGTACCGGCGGTCAGGACGGGCACGCCGAAGCACGGCAGCTCGAAGCCGACCGAGCCGCGGATCGTCACGCCCCAGTCCGTCGCGTCGAAGAGCGACCACGTGCTGACGTCGCTCGTCGGCTCGAGCACGCGCACGTGCTGCGGTAGGGACCCGACGTGCTTCCGGATCGCGACCAGCTCGTCGAGCTCGGCAGTGACGCCGTCGCGCTTGCGCTTCCAGACGTTTGCCGGGTGCAGCTTGATCACCCAGTTGACGGCGTCGTTCGCAGCGGCTGCGCGAACGGTCTCGACGAACCACTCCTCCTGGTCGGCGAAGAGGTCGCGGCCGTAGAACATGTTCGCGTCCCAGAGCACGTGCGAGAAGACGACGGCGGTCTTGCGGCTGGGATCCAAGCCGAGCTCGGCGACGACCTCGCCCCGCGTACGTGGTCTGGTCCAGCTCTGGTTCAGACGAGCGTGGTAGGTGCTCCCGTCGTAGCGCTTCGAGAAGTCATCCTCGAGCTCGCGCTCCTGCTGGTCGCCCCAGGGCAGGGCGCGCACGCGCGCCCACGACTCCTCGGCGAGCGAGCGCGGGTGGATCGCCTTCGTCTCGGCCGT
>JBDTVA010000145.1:0-4678 GCA_040007455.1 Actinomycetota bacterium
GGCGTGAAGCCTTCCTTGACGAGCCGGTCGAGCGCGAAGCGGTAGTTCGCGAGCGCGAGCAGCGCGGTGTCGCCGACCCAGTAGCCGAAGCGCGATCCGGACACGCGCGCCGCGCGCTCCATCTCGAAGCGGCCGATCTCGGTGTGCTCCTTCGGCTCTGCGAGCTGCGGCGGCTCCCCCCAACGCTTCAGCTCCTGCGCGTCCTCCTCGGCGTCGCCGTCCGGCGTCGTTTCGTGAGGTGGGTTGGGGACGCGCGTGAGCGCCTCGTCCCGGGCGCGCTCGGCGGCGCCGTGCTCCTCCTCGAGGCACTTCAGCTCGTCCTTCACGCCGCGGAGCTCCTCGAGCTGCTCGGGCGTCGGCTTGCCCTTCAGCTTCGTCTTCGCACGAAGCTCGGTCACGCGCGTCTCCAGCTCCCGCCAGCGGGTGTCGGCGGCCATCAGCTCGTCGAACGCCTTGCCGGCTCCCTTGCGTGCGACCGCCGCCCGGAAGCCTTCGGGATCGCTGCGCGCCGCGCGGATGTCGATCATCCGCGTGAGTCTAGGGCGGCCTCGATCACCTGCGCGACGCCTTCCTCCGCGGCGGCCGGGCAGACGAAGTCTGCAACGGCGAGCACGCGCTCGTGCGCGTTGGCCACGGCCACCGCGTAGCCGACCGACTCGAGCAGCTCGACGTCGTTCTCGCCGTCGCCAAACCCGACGACCCGGTCGAGCGGAACACCGAGCTCCTCGGCGACGAGGGCGAAGCCGGTCGCCTTCGTCACCTCGGGTGCCGCGAGCTCCAGAAACCGCGGCAGCGACTTGGAGATGTAGAGGCGATCGCCGAACACGCCCTTCAGCTCGAGCTCGAGCGCGTCCATCGTGCTGGGCTCGCCGACGACGACGAGCTTCGTCGGCGGCTCGGCGAGCCAGGAGAGTAGTTCGCCCACCGGGTGGATCGGCAGGTGCTGGAAGTCGGCGTACGCACGCGCCTCCTCGGTCACCTCTGCGACATACAGCTCGTCGCCCACGTAGCAGTTGAGGTGATGGCGGCCGGCGACCGCGGCGATCGCCTCGCGCGCGAGCTCCAGCGGGATCGGCACATGGCGGAGGAACCGACCCGACGCGTCGGCCACGACAGCGCCCTGGTAGCAGACGACGAGCCCGTCGAGCTGGAGCTCGTCGAGGTAGCGCTTCACCGACCGGAACATCCGGCCCGTGACGATCACGAACGGGATCCCCGCGTCGCGCACGGCGAGCACGGCCGCCCGCGTGCGCGGATGCACGGCCGCGTCTTCCGCGATCAGCGTGCGGTCGAGGTCGCACGCGAACGCGGCGACGTCGCACGGGAAGTCGTCCGGGAGCCGCAGACCTACTGGGTGACGAAGGCGGCCACGTCGTTGATCTCCTGCTCGCTCAGGCGATCTCCGAAGGCGGGCATCCCGCCGCCGCCGTTCTTGACCCGCTGGACCGCGCCCTCGAAGTCGATGTTCGAGTCGTCGAGATTCGGTCCAACCGTGCCGGTCGAGCCGGCGGCGGAGAACGTGTGGCAGCCGCCGCAGCCGGCGGAGGCGAAGATCGCCTTGCCCTTGGCGGGGTCGCCTTCCGACGCGGAGCCGCCCGTGTCTGCTGGGAGCGTTCCCTCGACGGTCTCCGGCAGGGCCTGCTCGTCCTTCTCGCCGCCGCAGGCAGGCACGGCGACGACGATCACGAGCGCGGCGAGCAGCAGGACGAGTTTTCTCACGTCGAGGATTCTATCCCGAGCGGGCGCTTCCGCGAAACCGACCACGCGCGAAGCGCTCCGCAGACGATCGCGCCGTACCCCGCGACCTTCGTCGGGGAGTCGTTCACGACGAGGGAGACCGCGATCGCGACGAGAAACGCGTCCGCCACGGGGACGCGGGGCCTGAGTGTGGCGGAATACACGAGGACCGCCACCCCTCCCGCGAGGATCGCGAGCTGCCACACCGTCGAGGTTGCGATCGAGGCCGACCGCTCGGCCCGCTCGCGGAAGGTGTCGAAGAGCTCTCCGGGCCCGCCGGAGAGCGCGTCGATCACGTGGCTCGACCCGCCGGCCAGTTCGTCCACGCCGACGAACGCCAGCCCCAGCGCGACGACGCCGAGCAGAGCTAGGGGAATCGCGCGCGCGCGGCCGTGCAGGAGCGCAGCGAGCACCGCGAAGCCGGACGCGAGCACGAGGATGCCGCCGCCGTCGGCGCCCGTGTGGCTCGCTCCCACGACCACGAGCGAGAGCAGCGCGAGCGCGACGAGCCGCCAGCCGCGCAGCACGACCCCCGCGGCGAGCGCCGGTCCGAGGAGCAGCGTCTCGATCTGGTTGTTCACGCCGTAGAAGCGCGAGCCGCTCCAGGGATACGGCCCGATGGCCATCAGCGCGTTCGTCTCGGGGGAGAGCGCGAGCACGAGCCCGTAGGCGGCGAGGAAGACGGGGACGGCGAGCGTGAGCGGGACGCGCGCGGCGGCAACGAGCGCGAGCGCGATCGCCGCGAGCACGACCGCCGTCGTGACGAGCGGGCCGACCTGGTGGAGGGCGCTCGCGCCGAGCGCCAGCGCGATCGCGGCGAGCGGGTAGAGGAGCGCGGCGCGCGCGAGGAGTGCCGAGCGAAACAGGAGCGCGAGCGCGGCGAGCGCGATCAGCGCGAGGGTGAGCGCCACGGTCGCCGGCCCCTGTGCGGCTCGCGCGTCGGAGAGACGTTCGTCGAGCTCGTGCAGTTCCTCGAGCGGATGCTTGCTCTTGCGCCACTCGAGCGGCGGATCGCGGCCCGCCTCGAGCGCCTCGACCGTCTCGCGGATGTCCGAGATCGACACGAGCCCCGGGATGCGCGTCCGGTCCGAGACGAGGATCCCGCGGTAGCCGTCGCCGAGGATCGTCACCTCGTTGCGCTTGTCGTTTCGCTGAGCGCCGAGCGGCGGCACCGAGACGAAGAGCTCGAACTCGCACTGGCCGATCGCGCCGCAGGGCCGCTGGGGGAGCCGGCCGAGTCGCTCGAGCGCCTCCTCGCGGCTCACGTAGAGCCCCTGGCCCGGAACGTAGAGCCCGGTCGCTCCGCGCCCCCGCACCGCGGCCGGCTGGTCTCCGGTGACGACCAGCACGTAGACGTCCTGCGCCGCCGCAGGCGCCGCGGTAGCGAGCAGGGCCAAAGCTACTATCAAGTGGACCTTCACCAAGGAGCGGATTCTCGATGAAACGACGGACCTATGGACGCGATGCCGGGCTGACCCTCAGGATGCTCGCCACGAGCGGGCTGCTCGGGCTGCTCTACGTGGTCTTTGCCGCCGTCCTCATCACCCAGCTGAACGTCGGGATCCTCCCGATGGTTCTGATCATCGGGGGCCTCGCCTTCTTCCAGTACTTCACGTCGGACAAGCTCGCCCTCAAGGCCTCCGGTGCGAAGGTCGTCTCGGAGCAGGAGGCGCCGGAGCTGCACGCGATGGTCGAGCGGCTCTGTGCGATGGCTGACCTGCCGAAGCCGAAGGTCGCGGTGATCGACACAGACGTTCCGAACGCGTTTGCGACCGGCCGCAACCCGAAGCACGCGGCCGTCGCCGTGACGCGGGGCCTCTGGCAGCGGCTCGAGCCACGCGAGGTCGAGGGCGTGATCGCGCACGAGCTCTCGCACATCGCGAACCGGGACGTGCTGATCATGACCCTCGCGAGCTTCTTCGCGATGCTCGCCGGACTGCTGGCGCGCTACGCCATGTTCTTCGGCGGTGGTGGGAGGGACCGAAACGGGCCGCCGGTCTGGCTCGTCGTGATGGTCGTCTCAATCGTGACCTACATTGTGTCCTACGTCCTGATCCGAACGATCTCGCGCTACCGGGAGTACGCCGCCGACCGTGGCGCCGCGCTGATCACCGGCGCGCCCGAGAACCTGATGAGCGCGCTGCAGAAGATCGCGTCGGGGATCGCGTCGATCCCGCAGCGCGACCTGCGCGAGGTGCAGGCGATGAACGCGTTCTTCATCATCCCGACGAACGTGAAGTCGGCGTTCGGGGAGCTCTTCGCGACGCATCCACCGCTCGAGAAGCGGCTCGCGGCGCTTGCCGAGATCTCGCGCGAGCTCGGCCGCCCCGTCTAGCCGAACCACATGGGCCTGACCGACGTCCTCTTCGGCCGCAAGAAGCTGAAAGAGGCCCAGGGCGAGCGGCTCTTCGCGCTCTCCACCGCACGCGTCACGCTCGAGGTCGAGCTCGGACTGAAGCCCGGCAACCGCGCCGCGATCGTCTTCAAGCCGCTCTCGTCCGGCGACTTCGTCCGCGTCGAGAACGAGCTGAACGAACTGCTCGACGTCGTCGCGCGCGACGCGGGCTCACGCGTGACGCGCACCGAGGACGAGTTCGGCTTCAACTGGATCGTCCTCGAGGACTCGGAATTCGAGGATCTCGTCGCGGCGGTCCACCTCGTCGGCTCCGAGCTCAAAGCGCGCGGCTTCGGACCCCAGCTCCTCGCGGCCGTCTTTCGCTTCGAAGGCGGCAAGCATCCCGTCTACTTCGTCTACGGCTACAAGCGCGGCGCGTTCTGGCCGTTCGTCCCGACGGGGAAGGACAAGGAGCGCGACAACGCCGAGGAGCTCGAGCTGAAGGCGAAGCTCGAGCAGGAGCTGCCGATCGAGCAGGACCTCACGCGCTGGCTCGCGCTCTTCGATGCTCCTGTCTGAGCTTCTCCCGGAGTACCACTTCCGCGA
>JBDTVA010000146.1:0-4659 GCA_040007455.1 Actinomycetota bacterium
CCTCGCGCGTGATCGGCAGCGACGTCACGTCGGCGCCGGTCGCGTCGCGGATCGCATTCGCGATTGCTGCCGCGGTCGGGATGATCGGCGGCTCGCCGAGCCCCTTCGAGCCCAGGTTCGTCAGGTGCTCGTCCGGTTCGTCGACCAGCTCGCACACGATCTCGGGCACGTCGGCGAAGGTCGGCAGCTTGTACGCGTCGAGCGTGCGGGTGAGGATCGAGCCCGTGTGCGGGTCGTCGAGCCGCGCCTCCGAGAAGGTGTGGCCCATCGCCTGGATGATCCCGCCCTCGATCTGGCTGCGCGCGCCGAGCGGGTTGATCACGCGCCCGACGTCGTGCACCGCGTAGATGCGCTCGACCACGACCTCGCCGGTCTCCACGTCGACGGCGACCTCGGCGACCTGCACACCGAACGTCAGCACGCGCATCCCGGCGGGGTTTGGTCCGCGTGCACCCTTGCCCAGGATCTGGCCGTCCTGGAGGAGCCCGGTGATCTCCTCGAGCGGCCATGAGCCGCCGTCCGACGCGACGATTTGGCCGCGTTCGAGCGAGAGCACGCGCTCCTCGACCTCGAAGCGCTGCGCCGCAATCTCGAGGATCTGCCGCGCGGCATCCGCAGCGGCCGCGCGCACGGCCGGGCCCATCGACGGCAGCGTCGACGAGCCGCCGGAGATGACGGCGAACGGCCCGCGTGCAGAGTCGCCGACCTGCACTTCGACGCGGTCGAGCGGCAGCCCGAGCTCCTCCGCTGCGATCTGCGCCATCGCCGTCCGCGTGCCGGTGCCGATGTCCTGCATCGCTGTGACGACGTTCACGCGACCGTCCGAGCCGACGCGCACCCACGCATACGACGGCGGGCCGCCGCCGCCGTACCAGATCTGGCTCGCGAGTCCGACGCCGCGCTTCCACGTTTCGTCCGACCGCGCGCGCACGTCGGCGCGCCGCTCCCAGTGCGGCTCGGCGCGGCGGTAGCACTCCATCAAGTTCTTCGCGGAGTACGGGCGGCCGTCCATCGTGTCCGCGTTCGCGTAGTTGTGGCGCCGCAGCTCGAGCGGATCGATGTCGAGCTCGGCCGCGACCTTGTCCAGCAGGCACTCGAGCGACCACGTACCTTCGACGAAGCCGGGCGCGCGAAAGGCGTCCATCGGCGGGAGGTTCAGCTTCGCGCCGTACTCGACGGTGCGCACGTTCTCGCACGCGTGCAAGAGCTGCATCGGGCCGGCCGTCGACGGCAGCCAACCGCTCCACCCGAGGGCGCAGAAGTACTCGCCCCCGAGCACGGTCAGCGTGCCGTCTGAACGCGCGCCTGCGGTGACGCGTTGGATCGTCGCGTTGCGGTTGCCCGCGACCATGTTCTCTTCCCGCCGGTTCATCGCGTAGCGCACCGGTCGACTCGTTCGCCGCGCGAGCTCGGCTGCGAGATACGTGTAGTCGCCCGCGGCGCCCTTTGCGCCGAAACCGCCGCCCATGTACTCGCAGACGACGCGCACCTTGTCGGCGGGCAGCCCGAACGTCTCGGCGACCTCGCTGCGGACACCCCAGATGTACTGCGTCGAGATGTAGACGTCGAGGCCGTCGCCGCGCCAGTCGCAGACGCACTGGTGGGTCTCGAGCGAGTTGTGGTTCAGGGTCTGCGTGCGGTACTCGGCCTCGACGATGACGTCCGCCTCGGCGAGCCCGCGCTCGTAGTCGCCACGTTCGTAGCGACGTGCCTCCCCGATCAGGGAACCGCGCCGCACCGCTTCCTCCGGCTCGAGCAACGGCTCGAGCACGTCCCACTCCACCTCGATCAGCCTGAGGGCTGCGTGAGCCTGCCCCGCGGTGTCGGCGGCGAGCGCGGCGACGGGCTGCCCCTGGTACGAGATGTCGTTCGAGAGCCAGTCGACCTCGCCGGCGACGATGAGGCCGCGGACGCCGGGTGCCTGCTTCGCGCGAGTGGCGTCGATGCGCTTCAGCTTCGCGTGCGCGTGCGGGCTGCGCAGGTAGGCCGCGTGCAACATTCCGGGAAGACGCACGTCGGCCGTGTACCGCGCCTCGCCGCGTGCGCGCTCGTACCCGTCGACCTTCGCCGCCGGCCGACCCACGACCTCGAGCGGGCCCGCCGGCCACGGATCGAGCGCGTCCTCCTCGACGACGACCCACGTCTCGGTGTAGCGGCCCTCGACTTCCTTCTCGGTCTTGATCAGGCGCGCCACGTCTGGATCGCCTCCTCGATGCGCGGGTACGTCCCGCAGCGACAGAGGTTCCCGGCCATCGTGTGGCGAATCTCGTCGAGCGACGGCTCGGGGTTCGCGGCGATGAGTGCCGACGCGCTGACGATCTGCCCCGGAGTGCAGAAGCCGCACTGGAGCGCGTCCGTGCGCACGAAGGCGTCGACGAGCGGATGGTCGCGCAGCCCCTCGATCGTCGTCACGTCACGCTCGCCGACGGTGTGCACGAGCGTGATGCAGGAGAGGTGGGGAACGCCGTCGAGCAGCACCGTGCAGGCGCCGCAGTGCCCCTCGCCGCAGGCGACCTTCGTGCCGGTCAGGCCGAGGTCGTCGCGCAGCGCCGCCGCGAGCGAGCGGCCGACCTCCGGCTCGAGCTCGTGCGCCGCCCCGTTAATTGTCAGGCGCATCGACTGTCACCGAGAGGATGTCCGCGAGGTGGATCAGGCGGAACGTCGCGCGTGACGACTCGACGCGATCGTCCTCGGTCTCCGACTCCGGAAGGCCTCGCCACAGCTCGCGCGCGGTGAGCAGGAGCTCGCGGATCCGCTCGAGCTCGCCGGGCCGCCCGTTTCGCTCCTCGGTCGCGTTCAGCGCGAGCCCGAGCACGCCGATCGTGTCCGGCTGGCGCGTCCAGAGCAGCGGGGTCGCCATCGAGAGGTACTGGTGGATGCGCGCGAACACCATCGGCTGGCTGAACGTCGAGCGGCCGCGCGGCTCCGACGGCTCCAGCGGCTCCTCGCCGTCGGCGATGCGGTTCGCGTTGCCGGCGAGCATGTTCCGCACCTCTTCGTCGCTGAAGCCGGCGATCCGCGCGGTTCGAAGCGCGAGCAGCAAGGAGTTGGGCTGACGCCCATACGGATAGTCCGAGGCGTAGACCACCTGCTCCGGGGGCACCAGGTGGAAGAAGTCGAGCAGGTCGACGGCGCTCCACACCGACGTGTCGAAGAAGACGCCGCGCTTGCCCGCGAAGCACGCGGCGAGGTTGCCGAGGTCAGCGATCCCGGCGTGGGCGATGATCAGCTGCGCCTCGGGGTTCGCGTCGACGAGCCGGCGCAAGTTGTCCGCGATCGGGGGCAGGCCCCGGCCGCCGTGGATCAGGATTGGGACGCGACGTTCCGCCGCGAGCTCGAACACCGGCGCGAGCCGCTCGTCGTTCAGCATGAATCGCTGCGCGCGCGGGTGCAGCTTGATCCCGCGAGCGCCGTTGTCGAGGCAGCGGCGCGCCTCGTCGAGCGGGTCCTCCGTCAGGTCGAGGCGCACGAACGGGACAAGCCGCCCGTCCGAGCGTTCCGCGAACGCGAGGGTGCGGTCGTTGGCGGCGCGAAAAGCGGGGTGCCGGTCGGGCTCATCCAGGCAGAACATGTTCGCCCGGGACACGCCGTAGCGCTCCATTCCGGTGAGCAGCTCGTCGAAGCGGCCCGCCATCCCGTCGATGTCGTCGCCGAGGTGGACGTGCGCGTCGTAGATGTCAGCGCCATCGGGGAGCTCCCCTCGAAGCTCACCCTCGTAGAGCGTGATCAACTCCTGAGCCCGTTGGAGCGCGTCCTCCACGGGTCGGAGTCTATGCGGGCGCCGGTGCCCCTTCAGGGAATGAACGCCGGCCTCTGGTCCGCGAGCACGCGGCGCGCTGCCGCGTCCTCAGTCGCGCCCATGCCTTCTGGCATGAGCGCTCCCTGCGTCCTTGCATCGCTTGGTGCTCGCGACCCAGAAGCAGGGGCGACATTCCCTGAAGAGGCACTACCGCCGCGCGGTGACTGCGACCGGCAGCCTCAGCCGCACGATCGCTCCGCGCGGACTGGCGAGCTTGTCGCCCGGACGTCGCGCGATCACGACCACCGTAACCGCCCTGATCGCGGCCTTCAGCTTCGCGCCACGCTTGAACTCGAGCGTCACGCGCCCGTCGGCGGTCGTCGTGAACTCGGTTGGCCGAACGAGCGCACTGCCCGGCAGGGTGCTCGCGGTAACGATCGCGCCCTCGACGAGGAAGCCGCGGGAGTCCCTGACGACGAGCGTGACTCGCATCGCCCGGCCCGTGAACCGTGCCGGCGCCTTGACCTCCTCGATCACGAGCTTGTGGGGCGCGGTCACCTTCGCGGCGGCGATGCTCGGGTTTTGCTCGGTCGGCATGAGCGGGCTGACGACGGGAGTGGGGTCGGAGACAGCACCGCGCGCGCCGACGAGGTTCGCCGCGGTGATCTTCACGCGGATCGTCTTGCCGATGTCCACGGAACCGACCGTGTAGGTGTCCGCGGTGATGCCGAGGCCCTGGCAGCTCTCACCATCCGGGTCGCAGCGAAGCCACTCGAGCCCGATCGTCAGCGGGGCGGAGCCGCTCCACGTGCCCAGCGTCGCGCTCAGGGTCTGCTCGACCATGGGAACCCCGGCCACCGTCGGCGCCGCCGTGGCAGTGGGCGCGAGCGGAGCCTGAGGCTTGGGGCCCGTGGGGGCCG
>JBDTVA010000147.1:0-4658 GCA_040007455.1 Actinomycetota bacterium
TCGTCCTTGTTGGCGACGTGGTTGTACAGCGACATCGCCTCGACCCCGAGCTCCTTCGCGAGCCTGCGCATGCTGAGGGCCTCGATCCCCTCTGCATCGGCGAGATCGATCGCGGCGCGCATGACCCGCTCCTTGCTCAGTGGAGCACGGGGAGCCGGTGCGCGCGCGTCGGTTTGCCTCGCCATTCGCCGTTCTCCTGTTTCGACCCGACTGACGCCGTAAGCCTACGGCAGTCAGGCCTCAGGCAGTGATGACGATCTTCCCTCGGGCGTGTCCTTCACCCAAGTACCTCAGTGCGTCGGGTACCTGGCTCAGCTCGTAGCGTCGGTCGATGACGGATGTCACCTTTCCGTCCGCGAGGAGCTCGCTCATGAGTGCGAGGTCTTCTCTCGTGATCTTGGCGACGAAGTTGACCACTCGCTGGCTGCGGCCCAGGCACTTCACACGCGTACCGATGAGGTGTTTCAGCGGTCCGAGACCACGACTCGACATCGGTGCTCCGACACACACGAACGTCGCCTCAGCGGTCAAGACGCGTCGACACTCGAGGAACGAGCGGCTTCCCGCAACGTCCAGCATCAAGTCGTGACGCTCGCCGCGCCGCGTGAAGTCTTCCTGCGAGTAGTCGACGACGTGGTCGGCCCCGAGCGAGCGGGCGAGCTCCACGTTTCTCGAGCTGCACACCGCGGTCACCTCTGCACCAAACGACTTGGCGAGCTGCACTGCATAGGTGCCGACACCTCCGGACGCGCCGTTGATCAGAACCTTTTGTCCGGCCTGGACCTTTCCGTGGTCGCGTAGAGCCTGAAGCGCGGTGAGAGCTGCGACCGGCACGGCCGCCGCCTCCTCGAACGACACGTTGGCGGGTTTTCGCACGAGCCGAACCTCACGCGCCGGCGCGTAGTCGGCCCACGCGCCGCCCGAGGTGCCGAACACGTCGTCGCCTGGTTGAAACTCCTTGACGGCTCCGCCGACGGCTTCCACCTGTCCTGCGAGGTCGCCTCCGATGGCCGGGCTCTTGGGTCTGCGCAGCCCGCTGTCGAATCGCGCGAAAAAGGGCCCCTGCACCCGGTACCACTCGGCCGGGTTCACTGACGACGCGTGCACGCGCACGAGCACCTGGTGGTCCTCGATGACCGGCTTGTCGACTTCGCGAAGCTCGACCCCGTCGGGTGAGCCGTACCTGAGGTGGACGATCGCCCTCATCGTCACGCCGGCCGGGCCGCGAGCGGCGTGGGGTCGAGGCGGTCTGCCAGCCGGCGCAGGGACGCAGCGAGGACGTGGCGCGAACCCGCTGCGCGTCGCAGACGTGCGACTGACGCCTCGCGGCAGAGGTCGCGCGCCCGGTCGTTGGCGACGACGAGCAGGTCGAGGGGATGGGCAATGAACATCGGTGACCTCCGCATTCGAGAGCGTTCGGTTGACTACGGTGTAAGCGTACGCCGTAAGCTACACGTACGCCGTAAGCTTGTCAAGCCGTGTCGGCAAGATGGGCTCGTGGGCGCTGCAACGCGTGAGCTGCACACCGTGGCCGGCGCTCAGTGGCCCGACGGCGGTCTCGAGCCTGTGCCGGAGTGTCCCACGTGCGACGCAACGGAACGCGAGCTACTCCACGCGGGCCTCACCGATCGGCTGTTCGGGTGTGCTCCCGGAACCTGGTCCTTCTGGCGCTGCTGGAGCTGCGGCTCCGCGTACCTCGACCCGAGGCCGACGGAGGAGACGATCCTGCTCGCGTACGGCGACTACTTCACGCACGACGACGCCGTCGCTCGACCGGACGCTCGACTCGGCCGGCTCCGCGACTCGCTCGCGAACGGCTACCTCAACGCCCGCTACGGCACGCCTCTTCGACCTGCCTCGCGGTTGGGACCTGCCGTCGTCAAGCTCTTTCCGCTGCGGCGCGTGAAGACCGATCGTGAGGTACGACACCTCGCGCGCCCCCGGACAGGCGGTACGGTGCTCGACGTTGGCTGCGGCAACGGCGACTTCCTCTTCCAGGCGCAGCGCGCCGGTTGGCGCGCGCTCGGGGTCGATCCAGACCCGCGCGCCGTCGCCAGCTGCCGTCGAGCGGGTCTGAGTGCGAGCCAGGGCACGATCGAGACCGTCGACCTTCCACCGGGCTCTCTCGACGCCGTTACGTTCGCGCACGTGATCGAGCACGTGCATCATCCGCGCAGGGCGCTCGCCCGGGCGCACGAGCTGCTCCGTCCCGGTGGCGTCCTCTGGCTCGCGACCCCGAACCTGTCGTCGGCCGGCCACGCGCACTTCGGCCCGGAGTGGCTCGGCCTCGACCCCCCGCGGCACCTCGCCGTCTTCACGCGGGGCGCGCTGGAGCGCGCTGTCGTCGAGGCTGGGTTCAAGATCCTCGCGCGGCCGACGGCGTCGTTCACGTCCTGGATCTACGGCGAGAGCGCGCGGCTCGCTGGTGGCGGCAGGTCGAGCGCGGTCGCGCGCGTCCGCACACGGCTCGCCGATGCCAGGGCGCTCGTCCGACCGGCGCGGGCGGAGGAGCTTCTCCTCGTCGCGCAGCGGGTGGGGCCGTGACGCCTTCGGTGTCTGTTGTGATCGTCCCGGGGAACCGGCGGGAACGAGCGGCGCGCGCGCTCGCGAGCGTCCTCGACCAAGACGGAATCGAGCGCGCCGAGGTCGTCGTCCTGGATGCGGCCAACGACGGGTCGCCGCCGCTTCCACGCAGCGACGAACCCGCCGTCCGCCTCTTTTCGCGACCGCAGCGGGGCACGTACGGGGAGCTCCGCTCGGAAGGTACGCGGCTGGCGCGCGCACCGATCGTCGCTTTTATCGAAGAGCACGCGATCGCGCTTCCCGGCTGGCTCGCGGCAATCGAAGAGTCGCTTGCGTCCGCGGAGTACTGCGGCGCCAGCGGCGAGGTGCACCCGCTCAACCCGGGCGCCGGCATCAGCGACGCGGTTGCCCTGATGAACTACGCGCGATGGCTTCCTCCGCTCACCGAGCGGGGCCCGTCGTCGTTGGTCGTCGGCCACAACTCCGCCTATCGGCGGGACGACCTGCTCGCCTTCGGCGACGCGCTCGAGCACCTGCTCTCGTGCGAGGTCGTCTTGCAGTGGCAGCTCGGAGCACGCGGTCGTCGTTTCCTCATCAACCCCGAGATCCGCCTCGCGCACCTGAACGAGACGACGCTCTCGACGATCTGCAAGGGCTACTACCTCTGGAACGTCAGCTTCGGGGCCGAGTGGGCGAACCAGGAAGCGTGGTCGAGCTCACGTCGCGCGCTCCAGGCGCTCGGCATCCCCTGGTGGGTGATCCGACGTATCGTGGACATCGCCCGCACGGCGCGAGCACCGCACCACCGGCGGACGCTCCTTCGGCACTTGCCGGTGGTGATCGTCTCGCAAGTCACAGCGGCGCTTGGGCTCGCCGTCGGAGCTACGCGCGGCGATCGCGGCCACGCACGGCGATTCTCGAACTACGAGCTCGATCAGGACCGGGGGCCCGCGACCGCCTTCACGACCTGAGTTCGACGAGCTCGTCGTACAGTTCGCCGACGCTGGCGACGACGGCGCGCCACGAGAGCGTCGTCTCGGCGAGCGTGCGCGCTCTGCTCCCCATCTCGTCGCGCACGGCGGGTTGGCGAAGGAGGTCGAGGATCGCGAGGGCGAACGTCTCGGGGGTCGCAGGCGCGACGATGCCGATCCGCTCGGTCGCGACGAGCCGACCGAGGTCGCCCGTCGGATTGGTCGCGATGGGGCGTCCCGCGGCGAGGTAGTCACCGGCGCGGTTCGGGAACCGCGCTTCGTTGTGCGGCAGCGCCGTGTAGGGGACCACCATCACGTCGCCGCACGCCATCACGGACCCGAGGTCGCGGTAGGGGACGACGCCTGCGTGCACCACGCGGTGCGCTGCGCCGACTGCGGCGGCCCGCTCCTCGACCAGCGGAAAACGGCGTCCCGACATGAGGAGGTACGCCCGCGGCTCCGACGACGCGATCTCCGCGAACGTGTGGGCGAGCAGCCAGTCGTCGAACGGCGCGAAGCCGGTGTGGACGAGGACGAGCGCGTCGAGTGGGATACCGAATCGGAGACGTGCCTCGGCGGCCGGCTGCGGTCGAAAAAGATCGTCGTTGGCCCCGACCGCGATGCGGCGGATGCGCTCGGGAGGTATCCCGAGGGCCGCGGCGCGCTGCTCGAGGTCGCTGCTGATCACCGTGACGGCGTCTGCGCGACGACGTGTGTACGACTGCAAGAGGCCGTCGAACGCTCCCAGCGTGACCCGCTGCGGGGTCGGCCACGTCGCCGCCATGCCGTCGGGCCCCCAGAGGTCTGCCCAGTCGGCGACCCACACGCACTTGCCTCGGTGCTGCGCGAGGAGGCCGGGGAC
Organism: Actinomycetota bacterium; assembly: GCA_040007455.1. Taxonomy (GTDB): domain Bacteria; phylum Actinomycetota; class Thermoleophilia; order Gaiellales; family Gaiellaceae; genus JACCTU01. Next base: position 4,357 of record JBDTVA010000147.1, read on the forward strand.
GGTTGCACTCGGCCGCGGCTCGAACGTGTGCACGACGTCGTAGCGCTCGCGCAGCACGTGCAGGAGACGCCCGGCGAGGTCGATCGGGCTCAGTCCGCCGTTCCGAAAGCGGTACGGAAGGACGTCGGGAACCTCGAGCAGGCGTACGCCGTCCATCGACCGGCGCGTCATCACCAGGCCGACGCGACGCCGCCCGCTGACGACGGTGACTTCCCTCCCCGCGGCGGCGAGCCAACGCGCGATCGAAAGTGCGCGTATGGCGCTCCCACGTTCGGACACGTTGTGCGCGAGCATGAGGATCC
>JBDTVA010000148.1:0-4631 GCA_040007455.1 Actinomycetota bacterium
CTTGTCGACGGTCACGTCCTGCTCGACGTCGCCGCGCTTGATCGTCGCGCTGTCCGCGCGCACGTGAACGAACCCTCGCGCGCCCGAACGCGCGAGCTGCGTGCGCTGACCCTTGAGCGAGCGCCCGCCGTAGTCGGCGTCGCACGAGACCCCTGCCGCGCGCAGCTTGGCGAGCTCGGCGAGCGCAGCCGCACGATCCGCGTCGGGCTCGATCAGGAAGAAGAGGTCGAGCCCGCGGAGCTCCGCGGTGATCCCCTCCTGCTCGAGCGCCTGCAGCAGGCGCTCGACACCCGCACCGAAGCCGATCCCGGGCGTCGGCGGACCGCCGAGCTCTTCGATCAGCCCGTCATAGCGCCCGCCGGCGCAGATCGTCGACTGCGCGCCTTCCTCGGGCCCCACGAACTCGAAGGTGGTGCGGGTGTAGTAGTCGAGGCCGCGTACGAGCGTCGGCTCGAGCGTGTACGGAACGCCGAGCGCGTCGAGATAGCGGCGCACTTCCGCGAAGTGCTCGAGGCACGCGTCGCAGAGCGACTCACCGATCTTCGGCGCCTCGGCGAGTGCCGCGCGGACACTGGGACTCTTGACGTCGAAGACGCGGAGCGGGCTCGTCGCGCGCTTCTGCCGCGCCTCGTCGTCGAGCGCCGAATCGTTTGCTTCGAGCCACTCGGCGAGCTTCTCGACGTACGCCGGGCGGCAGTTCGCGTCGCCGATCGAGTTGAGCTGCAGCTCCCACTGCGTCACGCCGAGCCGCCGGAGCACCTCAACGTACAGCTGGATCACCTCGGCGTCGATCGCAGGATCGTCGGAGCCGATCGCCTCGACGGACTGCTGCCAATGCTCCCGGTAGCGGCCCTTCTGCGGCGTCGCATAGCGGTACATCGTCGCCTGCGTGTACAGCTTCACCGGCTGTGGTTCGCGCTGCATCCCGTGCGCGAGGTAGGCGCGGCAGATCGGGGCCGTCCCCTCGGGTCGCAACGCGAGCCGTCGTCCACCCTGGTCCTCGAAGACGTACATCTCCTTCTGCACGACGTCGGAGCCCTGGCCGGACGTGCGGAGGAAGAGCTCGGCGTCCTCGAACACCGGCGTGACGATCCGGCCGTAGCCGTACGTCTCGGCGACCTCGGCGAGGGTGCCCGTGGCGAGCTGCCAGAGCGGCTGCTCCGACGGGAGGACGTCGTGGGTCCCGCGCGGCGCCTGGAACTTCACTGGGAGGCGGAGCGGAGCTCTGCGAGGAAGGGATTGCGCGCGAGCTCGGCCCCGAGCGTCGTCGCGGGGCCGTGGCCCGAGTACACGATCGTCTCCGGCGGATACCGCTCGGCGAGCAGGCGGATCGAGTCGAGCAGCGTGTCCCAGTCCCCGCCGGGGAGGTCGACGCGGCCGACGCCGCCCGCGAAGAGGACGTCGCCGGAGAAGAGGCTCCCGTCCGCGTAATAGGAAAGGTGTCCGGGGGCGTGGCCCGGGACGTCCAGGACCTCGAACTCGATCCCCGCGAGCTCGAGGGTGTCTCCGCCGGAGACGGGACGTGCTCCCTCGTAGCCCCGAACCTCCAACCCGGGCAGCGCGAGCGGGCTCTCGAGCCCTCCGACCGCGTCCGGCGAGACGTAGACCGGCGCGCCCGTCGCGTCGGCGAGGTCGGCGACCCCACCGACGTGGTCGATGTGCGTATGCGTGAGCACAATCGCGCCGCACGTGATCCCGGCGCGCGCGAGCGCGGCGTTGAGCCGCTCCGCGTCCCCGCCCGGATCGACGACCACGGCGTCTCGCGCAGCCTCGCCGGCCCGGACGACGTAGCCATTCGTGCCGATCGGGCCGAGCTGGTACGTGTCAACCGCGAGCGCCATCGGGGCGTTGAGTCTACTCGGGGCGGTTAGGATCACTTGCCGTGCAGAGCTGGAACCTGATGGAGATCGACACGCCCGAGGGAAGCCGCTCGCCGGTCGTCCTGCACTCCGAGGACGGAGAGACACGGGCGGTCCTGATCGGGCTGAAGCCCGGGCAGCGGCTCGGCGACCACCAGGTCAAGGAGGCGGCGCTGCTCGTCGTGGTCGACGGCAGTGCCGAGATGGAGGCGGGCGAGGAGAGCGTGTCGGCCGGCCCGGGAACGGTGTTCAGGTTCGATCCCGACGAGCGGCACTCGGTCTCGAGCACGTCCGGGGCGAAGCTGCTGCTCGTGCTGGCCCCCTGGCCGGGCGCCGGGCACTACCGGGGCGCGCGCTAGCTGGCTGCGCAAGTCGCGCCAGGACCCCTAAAGGCGGCCGCGCCGCGGCCGCTCGCGCAACGAATACACGTCAAGTCGCTAGCGCTTCGACGGCGGAGCTTCGCCGGTGCGCTTCAGGTAGCGCTTGTACATGAACGAGTCCATGAAGTAGCTGAACGGCAGGAAGATCGCCAGCAGCCAGAGCGCCGTGAGGGCTTGCTGGAGCAGCGTCGCGTCGCCGCTCGTGAGCATCACGGTGATGAACATCAGCGGGGCGAAGATCAGGCCCCGTTTCGCGACCCGATTCCATGAGGGCGGCTGAACACGGGCACCCCGCGCGGTGCGCGGATTCGGTTTTGCGCGCCCGTTGCGCGCAGCGGTGCGCCCGGCCTTCACGTCGTCTTCGGCGACCTCGACCTCGTTCCCTTCCTCGTCGACGTAGACGTACTCGTACTCGTGGCGCTTGCTCTTCGCTTGACGGCGCCGCTGCTTGCGTGTCGGCATTCGCTCTAGCCTAGCTCGCCGTGCGACCGCTGCGGCTCCACGCGAGCTCGCCGCCGCGGACGACCGCGCCGACCACGTCGCCGCCGAGGTGGTACGCGAGGTAGCGCCAGTCGGGCGCATCGAGGAGAACGACGTCCGCGGCGAAGCCCGGGGCGAGCCGCCCGATCTCGCCGGCCCGCCCGAGGACGTGCGCCGCGTTCACCGTGCACGCCGCCAGGGCCTCGGCCGGCGAGAGCCGAAGCTGTGTGCACGCGAGCGAGCAAACGAGCGGGAGGCTCTCGCAGAACGCGCTCCCCGGGTTGAAGTCCGTCGCAAGGGTTACCGCCGCGCCGGCGTCGATCAGCGCGCGGGCCGGCGGCATCGGTCTGCCGAGGAAGATCGCGCTCACGGGAAGAAGGACGCCCACGACGTCGGAGCGCGCCAGCGCCTGGACGCCCTCGACTCCGGTCGCCTCGAGGTGGTCGACTGAGCGTGCGCCCAGCTCGATCGCGAGCGGAACGGCACCCGACTCGCTGAACTGGTCGCCGTGCAGCCGGAGGTAGAGCCCAGCGTCCCGGCACGCCTCGAGGTAGCGGCGCGCCTGCGCCGCATCGAATGCTCCGCGCTCGAGGAAGACGTCCGCCGCCTCGGCGACCCCGGCGGCATCGGGCAGGACCTCGGAGAGCGCGAAGTCGAGGTACGCGTCGGCCCCGTCGAACTCGGGCGGAACGGCGTGCGCGCCGAGCCAGGTCGGGACGCCGCCCGCCGCTTTGACGGCGCGGAGGGAAGCGAGCTCGGTGTTTCGGTCGAGGCCGTAGCCCGACTTCCCTTCGAACGTGGTCGTTCCCGCTCGGAGCATCCACGCAGCGTGGCGACGCACAACGCGCTCGAGCTCGTCCTCGGACGTCGCGCGCGTCGCGCGCACGGTCGAGAGGATGCCTCCGCCGGCAGCGTGCAGCTCCTCGTAGCTCGCGCCGGCCGCGCGGAGCGAGAACTCCTCCACGCGGTCACCCGCGAAGGCCGGGTGCGTGTGGCAGTCGACGAGGCCGGGGATCGCGCAGTGTCCGCTGCCGTCGAGTTCCACGACGTTGCCGTCGAGGGCCGGCAGGTCGCGCATGCGACCGACGGAGTCGATCACGCCGTCGGCGCAGAGCACGTACGCGTCGTCGAGCCAGTCGACGTCCGCGAGCGCGCGTCCACGCAACGGCGCGTCGCGACCGGCGGGCGTGACGAGCTGCTCGAGGTCGCGGATCAGCAGGCGCGTCGCGCCGGGCACGCTCACGCGGTTCCGGCGCCGCCCATCGGCGCCTCGAAGCCGTGCTCCGCCGCGGCTGTGCGAGCCTCGGGATAGCCGGCGTCGAGATGACGCATCACGCCCGTGCCGGGGTCGGCGGTCAGCACCCGCTCGAGCCGCTCGGCGGCATCGTCGGTCCCGTCGGCGACGACGACCATGCCCGCGTGGATCGAGTTGCCGATCCCGACCCCGCCGCCGTGGTGCACGCTCACCCACGTCGCGCCCGCGGCGACGTTCAGCAGCGCGTTCAGGATCGGCCAGTCCGCGATCGCGTCGGAGCCGTCTCGCATCGCCTCGGTTTCTCGGTACGGAGACGCGACCGAGCCGGAGTCGAGGTGATCACGCCCGATCACGACGGGCGCGGACACACGCCCGCTGCGCACGAGCTCGTTGATCGCGAGCCCTGCCTTCGCACGGTCGCCGAGACCGAGCCAGCAGATCCGTGCGGGCAACCCCTGGAACGCCACCCGCTCGGGTGCCAGCTCGAGCCACCGCTGCAGGAGCACGTCGTCGGGGAAGAGCTCGCGCAGGGTGTCGTCGATCACCGCGATGTCGGCCGGGTCGCCCGAGAGCGCCGCCCAGCGGAACGGTCCCACGCCGCGGCAGAAGAGCGGCCGGATATAGGCCGGGACGAAGCCCGGGTATGAGAAGGCCTCC
>JBDTVA010000149.1:0-4616 GCA_040007455.1 Actinomycetota bacterium
GCCGACGCACGACGCCGCGTACTCGACCTGCTTTGCGCAGCAGCGGGTGAGCGTGGCGACAAAGCCCTTCTCCGCGGGGGAGAGCGGTCGCCCCGCGAGCCGCGCGACCGAGAAGTGCCGCCTCAGCGGCGGCCGTCCCCGTAGGCGGAAGCTCTCGAGGTCGCCGCGCTCGACTTCCTCGGCGACCGCGTAGCGAGAGAGGAACGCGATGCCGAGACCTTCGCGTGCGGCACGCTTGATCGCCTCGCTCGACCCGAGCTCCCACACGCCCGCAGGGTCGATCCCGATCGAACGGATTTCGTCGTCGATCGCCCGCTGCGAGCTCGAACCCGGCTCGCGGGAGAGGAGCATGAACTCCGGCAGCCGCGCGGTCGCGAGCGCGCCGTTCCGCAGCGGCAGCAGCCCGGGCTTCGCAACGCCGACGATCTCATCCTCGAGGAACGGTTCGAGCTCGATCCGCTCGTCTGCCGCAGCGGCGCCGACGAGCGCGAGCTGCACGCGCCCGTTGAGCAGCCGCCGCAGGATCTCACCGCTCGCGGCGACCTCGACCTCGACGGTCACGCCCGGATAGTCGCGCTTGAAGCAGCCGAGCGTGTCGGGCAGCAAATAGACGCCGGGCGCGGTCGACGCACCGAGGTGGATCGTTCCCGTCTGAAGGCCGGCGAGCGCGTCGAGCTCCTCGTCCGCGGCGCCGAGACTCGAGAGCGCCTGGCCGGCGCGGGCGGCGAGCACTTGGCCCGCCTCGGTCAGCCGGCTCCCGCGTCCGGTTCGTTCCACGAGGCGCTGGCCCGCGGCGGCTTCGAGCAGCCGCAGGTGCTGGCTCGCGCTCGGCTGGCCGATCCCGATCGCGGCCGCCGCACCCGAGACGCTTCCCTGCCGCTCGATCTCGACGAGTAGGCGCATCCGAGTGGTGTCCCAGAGCTCTCGGAGCGGAGTCGTGGTAGCCATCACGCCTAGCGATACCACGTATCGCCAACTTCGTCTAGCCCGATCGGGGCGTCGGCGCTAGCGTCGGCTTCATGATCCTGCGCCCTTTTCTGCTGGACGAGACATCCCGCGCGTCGTACCTCTTCGGCTGCCTGACCGAGAGCCGGCTCGGCGTCGTCGATCCGCATGAGACGCTCGTGGACAGATACCTCGAAGCGGCCGAGAGCGCGGGCGCTCCGATCGTGGCGGTCTTCGAGACGCACGTGCAGGCCGATCACGTCTCCGGCCTGCCCGCGCTCGTCGAGGCGACGGGCGCAACCGCGTACCTCCCCGCCGGTGCTCCGGTCGAGTTCGAGCACGTCGGGCTCGACGACGGAGATGTCGTAAGGCTCGGGAACACGTTCGTGCGCGCGCTTGCGACGCCGGGTCACGCGCCTGCGCATCACGCGTACGTCGTGTCCGATCTCAAGCGAAGGACCGACGAACCGTGGCTCGTCTTCACCGGCGATTCCTTGCTCGTCGGCGACGTCGGTCGCCCGGACCTCCACGCGGGCGGCGATCCGCTGCCGCTCGCGCGCACGCTCCACCGCTCGATCGCGCGGCTGACGGATCTGCCGGACCATGTGCTCGTTCTCCCGAGCCACTACGCGGGATCGGTCTGCGGCCGTGCGCTCTCGGGGAACCCCATCTCGACGATCGGCTTCGAGCGGCGCCACAACCGCGCGCTCGCCGCCGCCGACGCAGAGGCGTTCGCGCAGCAGCTGCTCGTCGACGTACCACCGCCGCCGGCGGATCAGGTCGAGATCGTGGCCGCCAACAAGCGCGGAGTCGCCGCGGCACGACGGTGACCGCCGCGCCCGTGCGCCTCGGGCTGCGGGCGAATGCAGCGCAGTTCTCGCTCCTCGTCGCGCTCAACGCGCTCGTCGGCGCGCTCGTCGGGCTCGAGCGCAGCGTGCTGCCGATCGTCGGACGCGACGAGTTCGACCTCCGCTCGCATGCGGCGATCCTTTCCTTCGTCGTCGCCTTCGGAAGCGCGAAGGCGCTCGCGAACCTCGCCGCCGGAACGCTCGCCGACCGCGCCGGACGCAGGCGGTTGCTCGTCGCCGGCTGGCTTCTCGCCCTCCCGGTCGCGCCGCTGATCGCCCTTGCGCCGGGCTGGTGGCTGGTCGTCGTCGCGAACCTCTTCCTCGGAGCGAGCCAGGGCCTCGCGTGGTCGATGACGATCGTGATGAAGATCGACCTCGCCGGCCCGGCGCGCCGCGGGCTCGCCCTCGGTCTCAATGAGTCGGCCGGCTACCTCGGGCTGGCGGCGACGGCGTTCGCCACCGGAGCGCTCGCCACGACGATCGCGCCGCGCACCGTCATTTGGACGGGCGCTCTCGGGCTCGCACTGGCAGGCCTCGGCGTTTCGATCTTCTTCGTCCGCGACACCGGACGGCACGTTGCGCACGAGCAGCACCGTCTCGGCGAGCGTCCTGCGCTCCCGCTCGGCGTCGCCTTCTTGGAGGCCAGCGTCCGTCACCCGGTCCTTCGCACGTGCTCGCAGGCCGGACTCGTCAATAACGTGAACGACGCGCTCGCTTGGGGACTCGCCCCGCTCTACCTCGGCACGCACGGAGCGACTGCAACGCAGATCGGGGTCGCCGCCGCGGTCTACCCCGCTGTCTGGGGAGCGCTCCAACTCGGCTCGGGCTGGCTTTCGGACCGCACGGGCCGCAAGCCGCTGATCGCGGTCGGAATGCTCGTGCAGGCGGCGGCCCTCGCGCTGCTCGTCGGCGGCGGAGGATCGTTCGCGCCCGCTCTCGGCGCGGCGGCGCTGCTCGGAGTGGGGACGGCGCTCGTGTACCCGACCTTGATCGCAGCGGTTTCCGACGTGGTCCAGCCGCGCGATCGCGCCTCGATCGTCGGCGTGTACCGGTTCTGGCGCGATGCGGGGTTCGTCCTCGGCGCGGTCCTCGTGGGCTTCGCGGCCGACTCGCTCGGCAGCGGTCCCGCGATCGCGGGCGTTGCAGGCCTGACGGCGCTCAGCGGCTTGCTCGTTGCGACGACAGACTTCGTTTCCGCCGATGGGCGGTATCGCCAACTTCCTCTTGGCCGATGGACGGCCAGTCCCTAACCTCCCTGCCGGTCGTGTAAAACGAAAAGGAGAGAAGATGATGAGGGCGCTGAATTGCCCGTGCGGCCACCACCTGGAAGCCGAGAGCGACGACGAGCTCTTCCGCCTTGCGCGCGAGCACGTCGATCGCGACCATCCCGAAATGTAGCGGACTGACGACCAGATCCGCGCGCGCATCGCCGCGGACGCCTATGACGCCTGACAAAGGAGGACATCCTTGACCACGACCACAACCACCGCCAGCCGACAAGAGACGCAGACGCTACGGGCCGGCGTCTGGCTGATGACCCTCGGCGCGCTCGCCTTCGTCGGCTACGCCGTGATCTTCTTCGTACGCAACTTCACCGACAGCTTCCTCGAGCTGGGCATCGGCCGCGACGAGGTCAGCGTCGGGAAGGACGAGATCAAAGACTTCAGCCCATCGCTATACGACTACATCGGCCATCTGCACATCGCGGTCTCCGGCTTCATCGCCGCGACGGGCATCGCAGTCGTCTTTCTCGCCTGGTACGGCGTACGCCGCGGCTATGTCTGGGCGTGGATCGGCGCGGTCGCCGCACCCGTCGTCGGCCTAGCGGTGGCACTCCCTGCGCACTATCCGTACGGCTTCGCCACGATCGGCCATCTCGGCCTGATCTACCTCGCAACTGCGATCTTCGTCGCCGGCGCCGCGCTCGCGGGAAGAGCGCTGCTCGAGGAGAGACGGCCGTGACGACGACCGCGCCGATCGACGTCGACGTTCTGAAATCGGAGATCAAGAAGACGTACGCCGCCTTGTCGCGCGAGCCGGACAAGGACTTCGTCTTCCCGACCGGTCGCGCGTGGGCCGAAGACCTCGGCTATCCGGAAGAGCTCGCGCACGTCCCCGAGAGCGCCGCCGAATCGTTCGCCGGCGTCGCCAACCCGTTCACGCTCGGACGGCTCGAGCCCGGCGAACGGGTGCTCGACCTTGGCTCCGGCGCAGGGACCGACTCGCTCGTCGCCACGCAGATGGTCGGAACGGAAGGCCGCGTCACCGGCATCGACATGACGCCGGAGATGCTCTCCAAGGCGCGTGCAGCAGCAGCCGAGCTCGGAGCGACGAACGTCGAGTTTCTCGAAAGCGAGGCGGAGCGGCTGCCGTTCCCCGACGAGAGCTTCGACGTCGTGATCTCGAACGGCGTGATCGACCTGATTCCGGACAAGGATGCAGTCTTCGCCGAGATCTACCGTGTGCTCGTCGCCGGCGGCCGCATCCAGATCGCGGACGTGACGATCCAGAACCCGGTGAGCGAAGAAGGGCGGCGCGACATCGACCTCTGGACCGGCTGAATTGCCGGTGCTCTGCTGGAAGCAGAGTACGCCAAGCTGCTCGAGAAACACGGCTTCGAGCGAATCGAGTCGGGCGACCTGATCAACACGTACATGCGCTCGAAGTTCGAGGACACGCGGCGCAAGGCGCTCAAGTTCGGTGCGCACGGAACGACGGTGAAGGCCTACAAGCCCGAGGGCGCGCGGCGAGCAGGCTGACGAGGAACACCGCCGAGGAGAGCCCGGAGCATCAGGACGTGGCCGGTGCCAGGCACCGGCCACG
>JBDTVA010000150.1:0-4613 GCA_040007455.1 Actinomycetota bacterium
GGCCGCTGGCGCAGCGAGTTCGCCTCAGCTCGCAGCTTCGACAGCTCTCTCGTAGACCTCGTCGCGCGAGAAGCGATCGAGTTCGTGCGAGAGCAGCTCGCTCGCTGACGGTCGCTCCTCGCGCGCGAGGACCTCGTGGCCGTCGATCGCGAGCAGCTCGACGTGCTCCGCGGCCTCGTGGCGAAGCGCGACCTCGCGGCGGAGCCGAGACCCAAGCCACCCGCGCAACAGCATCGACTCGGGAAGCGGCCCGCGGACGTGCAGCTCGGCGGCAGCCCGAACCGCCGGCCACAGCTCCGCGATCGCGCGGCGCCAGCGCAGCGTCCGACCCCAGACGATGTCGGAGATCGCCACGCGGTCGAAGTACGAAACCAGCTCGGGGTAGCAGGAGGGGACGTCCTCCCACTCGCGGGAGTCGACGACGAGCCGGTCAACCACGTCGACGAGCTGCTCGAAGGCGGGTCGCCCGAACGCCGGCCTGCCGCGCCAGCGCAGGAAGACCGGCAGGTCGGGAAGCACGAGCGGGAGCACGACGCTCGCCGGCGAGTTCGCGAGCGAGCCGTGCAGCCGCAGCTCGATCACCTCCGAGCACACGTGTCGCTCGAGCTCGGGCAGCGAGTAGCACTCGAGCGCAACGTCCGCGTCGAGCGCATCGCGGCCACCCTCCTGCGGGAAGAGCAGGATCGTGCGTGAAGGATGCAGCTCGGCGAGACCCGCGAGCGTCTCGCGCGCGGCGTCCTGCCACTCCGGCGACGCCCAGGCGAGGTGGGTCATCATGCTCGTGCGGAGGTCCATCGACTCGCTGCGCAGCTGCGCGAGCTCGCGCTCGATCTCGGCGATCGTGACGTCGCGACCCGTCCACTCCTGCTGCGCGGTGCTCAACGCCGCCTCCACGAGCGTCCGTCGCGCGTGATCAGCTCGTCCACGGCCTCGGGCCCCCACGTGCCGGCGTCGTAGTTCGGGAAGTCGGGAGTCTGCCCTGCCCAGCGCGCGTGGATCGAGTCGACGATGCGCCACTGCTCCTCGATCTCGTCGGCGCGCGTGAAGAGCATCGGGTCGCCGCGCATCGCGTCGAGGATCAGGCGCTCGTACGCCTCGGGCAGGCCCGTTCGAAAGGCCCCGCCGTACAGGAAGTCCATGTTCACCGTGCGGACGGTCATGCCCTGGCCCGGCACCTTCGCGCCGATCCCGAGCGAGACGCCCTCGTCGGGCTGCACATGGATCGCCAGCACGTTCGGGCGCAGCCCGTCCGAGTGCGCGAAGAGCGTCTGCGGAACGCGCTTGAACTGGATCGCGATGGTCGTCTCGCGCCGCGCGAGCCGCTTGCCCGTGCGGACATAGAACGGCGTGTCGGCCCAGCGCCAGGTGTCGACGCGCAGCTTGGCAGCGACGAACGTCTCGGTCGTCGACTCCGGGTCGACTCCTTCCTCCTCGCGATAGCCGGGGACCTCCTTGCCCTCGACGTACCCGCGCGCGTACTCGCCGCGCACGACGGCGCCCAAAGCGGTCGCGCGCAGGACCTTCGCCTTCTCGTTGCGCACCGCGTCCGCGTCGAAGTCGATCGGCGGTTCCATCGCGGTCAGCGCCAGCAGTTGCAGCAGGTGATTCTGGAGGACGTCGCGCGTCGCGCCTGCCTGTTCGTAGAACGCCGCGCGACCTTCGATCCCGATCGACTCCGCCACCGTGATCTGCACGTGGTCGACGTACTGGCGCGACCAGAGCGGCTCGAAGATCCCGTTCGCGAACCGTAGCGCGAGCATGTTCTGGACGGTCTCCTTGCCGAGGTAGTGGTCGATCCGGAAGATCTCGTTCTCGTCGAAGTAGCGGCGGATCTCCTCGTTCAGGCGGCGCGCGGAGGCGATGTCCTGCCCGAACGGCTTCTCGACGATCAATCGCGCCCAGCCCTCGGTCGCGCGTCGCTCGCCGATCTCGCGGACGAGCATCGCGATCGCGCTCGGCGGCACGGCGAGGTAGTAGAGACGGTTGCCCTCCGTGCCGTATTCCTTGTCGAGCTCGTTGAGCTTCTCGGCGATGTGGTCCTCGGCGGAGTCGTCCTCGAACTCCATCGGCACGTAGTGCGTCGCGGACGCGAGCTCGTCCCAGACCTCCTGCTTGAACTCGACGCGCGCGTGCTCGCGGACGGCCGCCTCCATCGCCTTGCGGAACTGGTCCGTCGACATCGGGCTGCGCGCGCTGCCGAGCACGGCGAAGCGCTCGGGCAGCATGTGCCGGTACGCGAGCGCGTAGAGCGCGGGGAAGAGCTTGCGCCTCGTCAGGTCTCCCGACGCGCCGAAGATCACGAGCACGCACGGATCGGGTGTGCGCCTCCGCTCGAGCCCTTCGAGCAGCGGGTTCTCAGCGACTTGGGTCAGGGTCTTCCTTGCGCTCTTCCGCCGCCCGGACCGCGTGTCCGCCGAACTGGTTGCGAAGCACCGCCTGCACCTTCGCACCGAAGTTGATCTCGTTCCGTGACGCGAAGCGCGCGAACAAGGCGCTGGCGATCGCCGGTACCGGGACGCCCTGGTTGATGGCCTCGTTGATCGTCCACCGGCCCTCGCCCGAGTCCTCGACATAGGGCGCGATCGTCTCGAGGTTCGAGCCGTTCGTCTTGAACGCCTCGTAGAGCAAGTCGAGGAGCCACGAGCGCACCACCGAGCCGTAGCGCCAGATGCCCGCGATCTGCTCGAGATCCAGGTCGAACTGGGAGTGCTTCATCAGCTCGAAGCCCTCTGCGTACGCCTCCATCAGCCCGTACTCGATCCCGTTGTGGACCATCTTCACGAAGTGCCCCGCGCCCGGCCCGCCGACGTCGGCCCAGCCGTTCTCCGGCGCGAGCGAGTCGAAGGCCGGTGCGAGGATCGCGGTCGCGTCGTCGTCGCCGCCCGCCATCAGGCAGAACCCGACCTCGAGACCCCACACGCCGCCGGAGACACCGACGTCGACAAAGCGCACGCCGCGCTCTTTGGCGTCGTCGTGGCGGCGGATCGAATCGCGGAAGTACGAGTTCCCACCGTCGACGAGGACGTCCCCCTCCTCGAGCACCTCGATCGACTCGCGGAACGTGCTCTCGGTGACCTCGCCCGCGGGGACCATCATCCAGAAGACGCGCGGCGGCTCCAGCTGCGTCGCCAGCTCGGCGAGGGAACCTGCCGTCGACTCGACGTTCGGGTCGTAGGTCATCACCTCGTGCCCGTCGCGGCGGAGCCGCTCGGTCATGCCGGAGCCCATCCGGCCGAGGCCGATCATCCCGAGCTTCACAGCGTCACCCGCACGATCTGTCGCCCGCGCTCCTTCAGCGCCTCGAAGTCGCCCGCCGCCTGCGCGGCGATCAGAGTGCGGAAGCCGAACTCCTTGCCGGGGATCGCGAGCTCCTCCCCGAGGTCGTCCACCACCTGGACGAACAAGCCGCCGGCGGGGCCGCCCTTGTGCAGCTGCCCCGTCGAGTGGAGATAGCGCGGGCCGAGCCCCACCGAAAAGGGCAGACCGGTCGCGCGGACGCGCTCGACGATCGGCTCGAGCTCGTGCTCCCGGGCAGGGTCGATGAAGGCCAGGACGGCGACGTAGGCGCCGTCCTGCGCGAGCAGCTCGTCGAGGTCGCCCTCGGGCGCGACGGACGGCTCGCCGCCGCGTGCCAGCAGCTCGTTCGTCTTGTCCTTCGCCGCCTGCACGTCGGGCTGGTCGAACGGGTTGATTCCGAGCAGCGAACCCGCGACGGCCGTCGCGAACTCCCAGCGGAAGAACTCCTGCGCGAGCTCGTACGGGTCCTCCAAACGAACGTCGAACGACTCGCCGCCAGACCAGACCGGGACGATTCCCTTCCCTTGCTTCCCGGTCGACTCGGCGAGGAGTTGCTCGATCCAGAGCCCGAAGACGGGCTTGATCTCGACGAACGACGCCTCCGCGAGGCCGAGTCCGAGCTCGAGCCCGGGGTTGCCGTCTTCGAGTCGGCACGCTTCGCGCATCTCCTCCGCGCGGAAGAGCAGGCGGTCGACGTCGAGTCCCATCAGCACCGCGGGCAGGACGCCGAACATCGAGAGCGCGGAGTAGCGCCCGCCGATCGTCGGCTCACCGTGGAAGACGGGGGCACCGAGCCGCTCGAGCTCGCTGCCGGGGTCGGTGATCACGACGAACTCGGCGCCGCGCTCGCGGAAGTGGTCGAGCTGCGAGCGGGTCTCGAGCGTCGTCCCCGACTTCGAGGCCGCGACGAACAGCGTTCCTTCGACTTCGACATGCCGGACCGCGGACGGGTGGGTTGTGTCCAGCACCTCGAACTGTTCGACGTCGAAGCTCCGAGCGAGCACGAGCGGCGCAAGGCTCGAGCCACCCATGCCGAGCAGGCAGACTCGCTCGTACTCGAGCCGTGCCGCCCGTTCGAGCAGCTCGTGCAAACGCTCGTGCATGCGAAGCGGCTCGTCGAGCCAGCCCAGCCACCGCGCCTCGTCACCCCCGGTCCAGACGCTCGGGTCTCGGCTCCAGATCCGGTCGACGAGCTGCGCGGTGCTCGTGGCCACTAGGCGGAGACGAGCTCGCCGCGCTTTGCGCTGATGCCCTCGAGCAGCTCGGCGAACGAGTCGGAGAACTTCTGGACGCCTTCGCGCTCGAGCGTGTCCGTG
>JBDTVA010000151.1:0-4587 GCA_040007455.1 Actinomycetota bacterium
TGTCGCACGACACTGACAAGCTCATCCGCCAGCTTTCGCTCGTCGCCTTCCTGATGGCCGAACGGCGGCCGCTGACGGCGCGCGACGTGAAACAGAACGTCGAGGGCTACCAGGAGATGTCGGACGAGGCATTCGCGCGGCGGTTCTACTCCGACCGCGCCGAGCTGCTGGCCCTCGGCGTGCCGCTCCAGTCGCAGCGCGACGAGTTCACCGGCGAGGAGCTGTACACGCTCACCTCGGAGCAGTACTTTCTGCCGCCGCTCGAGCTCTCAGACGATGAGCTCGCGGCGCTCCAGACCTCGCTCTACATGCTCGAGGGGAAGTTCGCGTACGCAGAGCCGCTCCGGCTCGCGTTGCAGAACCTCGCGCTTGGCCGCCCAGGGTTCGCCTCGACGCCGACGCCCACCGCGCTGCGGGTCGAGGTCGAGGTCGACGACCCCGACTACTCGGCCGACATGCCCGGCCGGCTCGGCAAGCTCGAGAGCGCGATCTCGAAGCAGCGCACCGCGAAGTTCCACTACTGGTCGATCTCGAGCGACCGCGAGCAGGAGCGCACGGTCAACCCGTACGGGCTGTTCCGCGACCGCGAAGGCTGGTACGTCGTCGGCCAGGATCTCGTACGCAAGGACATCCGGACCTTCAAGGTGTCGCGCATCCGCGGGGACATCCGCTTCGCGACCAGGCGCGAGCGCGACTTCCGCATCCCCGCCGAGTTCGAGATCGACGACCATCGCGGACGGCCGAATTGGCAGATCGGCGACGCGTCCGGAGAAGCGCGGATCGAGATGGCGCCCGACACCGCGTGGTGGGTGCAGCGCGAGTTCGGCGACCACGGACACTTCGAGGACGACGTCTTCGTCACGTCCTACGCGTCGCTGCCCCTGCTCGCGTCGTGGGTTTTGCGCCAGGACGGTCGGGCGCGGCCGATCGAGCCGGACGAGCTGCGCCGCGTGGTCGGCTCGGCGCTTCGCAAGGTGCGCGAGGTGCACGAGGGCACCCCGCCCGAGCCTGCGGCACCGAAGACGCGCCGCGTACGCGAGGACGAGGGCGATCGTCCCGCCGGCCCGGTCGTGCCGGAGCGGTTCGGCCTGCTCCAGGCGCTGCTCGCGTACCTGCTCGCGCGCTGCGGCGACGAGCCGTCCGCCGTCATCCCGGCACGCGAGCTGGTCGAGAACTTCCACATCCCGGAGGACCAGCTCCAGGACCACCTCGCACTCCTCTCGCTCGTCAACTTCGGGGGCGGCTGTTACGCGGTCTACGCGGAGCTGCAGGGCGACGTCGTCCGGGTGGACAAGGAGCTCTACGGCGACACGTTCCGCTCGGCACCTCGGCTGACCCCGCTCGAGGCGCGCGCGATCACGCTCGCCCTCGAGTTCGTCGGCCCGATGATCGCCGCCGAGGCGCACAACCCGCTCGAGAAGGTTCGCCGCAAGCTCGAGGAGACGTTCGGCCAGTTCGAGCTCTCCCAGCGGCCCGAGGCGCACGTCGGCGCCGAGGAGGAGGATCTCGTCAAGACGCTGAGCCAGGCGATCCGCGAGCGGCGGCTCGTCGAGATCGAGTACCAGAAGGAGGGCGAGGAGACGTGGACGAAGCGCGTCGTCGAGCCGTACGTCCTGGAGCGCGCGCTGCCGAACTGGCTCGTGCACGCGTGGGATCGCTCTCGCGACGCGGAACGCAGCTTCCGACTCGACCGGATGCGCACGGCCAAACTGACGAAGGAGCGCTTCGAGCCGCGGGAGGGCTTCGACCCGCACGAGTTCCGCGACTCGCGGCTTGCACGCATCCTCTATTCCCCCGTGGTCGCCCGCTGGCAGGTCGAGCGCGGTGCCGTGCTGCTTCGCGATGGCAGCGCGCTCCGCGAGGTGCGCATCGGCAGCGAAGAGTGGTTGATCGGCGAGGTGCTCGGGCAGCGCGGCGAGGCCATCGTGCTCGAGCCGGCCGAGCTACGACCCGTGATCGCCCGCCGCGCCAAGGAACTTGCGCAAGAGCTCGGCGTCACGCGCATGCGCGTCAGCGCGTAGGCAGGACCAGCGTGAAGGTTGCGCCCTCTGCGGGCGCCGAGCGCACGTCGAGCGTGCCGCCGTGCGCCTCCGCGATCGAGCGCGCGATGAAGAGGCCGAGACCCGTTCCGGGTAGCGCCTTCCCCGAACGCGCGCGCCCGAACTTCTCGAAGATCAGCGACTGGTCGTCGCTCGCGATGCCCGGCCCGCGGTCGCGCACGTTCACGACGACGGTCCCGTTGAGCGCCGCGGCGCGCACCTCGACCGGCTCGCCCGAGGGCGAGTACTTGACGGCGTTCTCGACGAGGTTTGCGAGCACCTGACGCAGGCGTTCACGGTCACCGCGGATGGGCGGCACGGGATCGGCGATCGAGGTCGCGAGCGGCACCTCGTCCTGCCCGACCTCTGCCGCGGCGACGACGTCGCGCAGCAGCTCGGCGAGATCGACGTCGGCGAACGTGTAGCTGAACGTCCCGGCCTCGAGGCGCGAGGTGTCGAGCACGTCGGCGACGAGCATCGCGAGGCGGTTCGTCTCGTCCGCGATGAGTGCGAGGAACGACTCGCGCTGCTCCGGCTTCAGCTCACGCCAACGCTGCTGCAACGTCCGCGCGGAGCCGATTACCGTCGCCATCGGGCTGCGCAGCTCGTGCGAGACGAGCGAGACGAAGTCCGCGCGCAGCGCCGAGAGGCGACGCAGCTCCTCGACCGTCGTACGTTCCGCGTCGTAGGCCCGGATGTTCTCGACCGCGGTCGCGACGAAGCGTCCGAGCAGGGAGAGCAGCTCGACCTCCTCCTGCGTGAACGAGCGGGGCTCTTCGCGAACGACCGAGATCATCCCGATCGCACGCGCGCCCGCGAGCAGCGGCGCGACCACGCGGCAGTGCAGGCCGAGCAGCACGAGCTCCTCCTCCTCGTAGAAGCGCGACTCGCGCATGTCCTCGCGGTAGATCGTCTCGCCGTGGAGCACCTGCTCCAGGAGCGAGCCCGCGATCGGCCGGTGGCTGCCGGGCGGGAACACGTCGGACGACGCGACGCCGGCGGTCGCCATCACATGTGCGACGCCCCCTTCCGCGAGGACGATCGCCGTCCGGTCGAACGGGACGAGCCCGCGGAGCTCGCGGATGAAGGCGCCGAAGGCCTCGTCGAGGTCCAGCGAGGAGCCGAGGGCTCTCGCGCACCGGCCGGCCGCCTCGAGCAGGTCGACGCGCCGGCCGAGCCGGTCGCGCAGCTGCTCGGCCTCGGCCGCCTGAGCGGTCGCGGACGCCGCCTCCTGGCGTAGCCGCGCGACGAGCCAGCCGACGATCAAGCCGGTCAACAGCAAGATCCCGAACGGGAAGCTCACGCGGTCCCAGCTGAACCCCGGCGGGCCGAAGCGGTCCGCGCGCCACCACTCGAGGAAGGCAAGCGTCGGCAGCAGGAACAGCGGCACGACGACGCCCCCGCGCAGCCCGAAACGAAGCGACGCCTCGACGACCGGGAAGATGAGCGCCCACTGCGTCGGGCTTCCGTACTCGTACGTGAAGAGGAGCGTGTAGCCGCCGATCACCGCGGTGTCGAACCCGAGGGCGACCGCACCGAGGAGCGGCGAGGCTCTCCGTCCGGGCCGGCTGGCGACGAACAGCAGCACTGCGCCGAGTGCGAACACACCGGTCAGCGCCCAGGCGAGCCGTTCGTAGCCGGACGGGAAGCGCTCGGTGAAGATCCCGACCTCCACTACCGCGAAGACGACGGCGGCGAGGCGCACCCACGCAATCCAGCGCTCGACGTCGAGCAGTCGCTCGTCGCTCACGCCCGCTCCTCGATTCGCTCGAGCGCCCAGAGCGCGTGCTCGCGGAGCAGCTCGTCGTCGGAACCGGCGTGCCTGGCGACCGCCGCGCGCTCGCCCTCCCCGCCGACGTTCCCAGCGGCGACGAGCGCGTTGCGGCGGAGGAAGCGCGGGTCGTTGCGCGGGACGTACAGACGGTCGTACCGCGTTCGAAGGTCGGCGTCGTCAGCCTCGAGCCAGTCGACGAGCGAGACGAACGCCTCGCCGGGCTGCTCGGTCGCGCGCCGCTTCTCGACGCCGCGGTTCCACGGGCAGACGTCCTGGCAGATGTCGCAGCCGTACACGCGGTCTTCGAGCGGCGCTCGGTATTCGACCGGGATCGGCCCTCGGGACTGCGTCCAGTAGGAGAGGCAGCGGGTCGAGTCGAGCACGCCCGGCTCGTCGAGCGCCCCGGTCGGACACGCGTCGACGCAGAGCCGGCATTCGCCGCAGTCGGCTCCGAGCGGCGGCGTCGTCTCAAGCGCGGCCTCCGTGACGAGCGTCCCGAGGACGACCCAGGAGCCGTGGCGCCGTGTGATCAGAAGCGTGTTCTTGCCATAGAAGCCGACCCCTGAGCGGGCCGCAGCCTCTCGGTCGACGTGGTCGTTCTCGTCGACGAGCACGCGGTACTCGCCGCCGAGCGCACGGCCCAGCGCGTCGAGCTTCTCGCGGAGATCGGCATAGGCGTGACGCCACGTGTAGTGCGGCAGCCGGCCGGTGCCCGCGGCCTGCTCCGGCTCGGGCGCGTAGTAGCAGAGCGCGGCCGAGACGACGGTGCGCGCT
>JBDTVA010000152.1:0-4559 GCA_040007455.1 Actinomycetota bacterium
GAGAACCTCGTCGAGCGCGCGCAGCAGATCGGCGAGCGCATCCGCGAGCGGATGGTCTCGTGGCAGGAGCGGATCGAGCAGATCGGCGACGTGCGGGGGCTCGGCGCCATGCTGGCGATCGAGTTCGTCCGCGACCGCGACTCGAAGGAGCCGAACCCGGAGCTCGCGACCGCCGTGGTCGAGGCCGCTGCCGAGCGCGGGCTGCTCCTGCTCAAGTCGGGGATCTACTCGAACTGCATTCGTGTGCTCTGCCCGCTCGTCCTCACCGACGCCGAGCTCGACGAGGCGCTCGAGGTGTGGGAGGACGCGTTGGGCGCTGCCGTCGGCGCGTAGCTTGCCGCCATGACGGGCGAGGTGATCGCGGGCCGCTACGAGCTCGAGGAGCGCGTTGGGAGCGGCGGGATGTCCACGGTCTACCGGGCCCACGACAGCCTGCTCGAGCGCAAGGTCGCGCTGAAGATCCTCCACCAGCGGTTCGGCGACGACGAGGACTACGTCGAGCGGTTCCGGCGTGAGGCGCGCGCGGTCGCGCAGCTCGCGCACCCGAACATCGTGACCGTGATCGACCGCGGCGACGACGCGGGACGGCAGTTCATCGTCTTCGAGTACGTCG
The DNA here is from genome assembly GCA_040007455.1 of Actinomycetota bacterium. Lineage (GTDB taxonomy): Bacteria > Actinomycetota > Thermoleophilia > Gaiellales > Gaiellaceae > JACCTU01. The sequence goes on from JBDTVA010000152.1 coordinate 614, forward strand.
ACGGGGACGACCTCAAGCAGCTGGTCGACAAGGCCGGGCCGCTCCCGATCGACCAGGTGGTCGAGCTCGGCCGCGAGATCGCGGCGGCGCTCGCCTTCGCGCACGAGCGCGGGATCGTGCACCGCGACGTGAAGCCGCAGAACGTGCTGCTGAGCGAGGGGCGCGCGAAGGTGACCGACTTCGGGATCGCGCGCTCACTCGACGTCGAGCACGGGGTCACGCAGACGGGCACGGTGCTCGGCACCTCGAACTACATCGCGCCCGAGCAGGCCTCGGGCCAGCCGATCGACGACCGCTCGGACGTCTACTCTTTCGGGGTCGTCCTCTTCGAGCTGCTGACCGGCACGGTGCCGTTCGAGGGCGACAACTTCGTCGCGGTCGCGCTCAAGCACATCAACGAGCCTGCGCCTTCGGTGCTCAAGCGTCGTCCCGACACGCCGCCCAGGCTCGCCCGCCTCGTCGACGCGATGCTCGAGAAGGACTACGACGCTCGTCCGTCGATGGACGAGGTTGGCGCGGAGCTCGACGTTGTCGACGCGCCCGAGACCGGCGACCGCACGGTCGTCGTCCCACGCCGCCGGGCGCCGCGCCGCGTACGGCGGCGCAGCCGGTGGCCTCTGGTCCTCGCCGTGCTCGGCGTGCTCGTGCTCGCGGGTGCGGCGGCGGGGCTGCTCCTTCCCGACGGCGACAAGGGGAACGCCGCCCCGCCCGCTGCGATCGCCCTCGAGGCCGTCGGCACCGTCGACCCCAAGGGTGACGGCGAGCACGACGAGGCCGTCCCGAACGCGACCGACGAGAACGCCGAGACGTACTGGACGACCTCGCGCTACAGCTTCCCGAACGGCGGCTTCGGCAAGGAGGGCGTGGGGCTCCGCCTCGACGCAAACCGTCCCCCGAGCGCGCTCGTCGTCGAGAGCGAGACGCCCGGCTTCACGGCGGAGGTGCGGAGCGGGGACCAGGTGATCGCCCCGGCGCGCCAGGCCGGCACGCGGACGACCTTCGAGCTGCCCACGGATCTCGACTCGACGGACTTGCTGCTCTGGATCACGAACCGCGGCGACAACGGCGCAGTCCGGATCAACGAGGTGCTCGCGCGTTAGTTAGCTGCGCAGGTCGCGAATCCGTTCGCGCGGATCCGCGACGCGCGAAGACCCCTAAAGGCGGCCGCTTCGCGGCCGCTGGCGCAGCGAATTCGTCTCGAGCCGCTCGCTGAGCGACAATCCGCACGCGGAGCGGAAGGTCGCAACCGTGCTGTTCGACGACCTCGGGCACGCGGCCGAGACGAGGGCGTACCTCTAGTACTGAAGCTTGGAGCGGCGCTCGTGGCGCTCGAGTGCGAGCTCGATCAGGCGGTCGAGCAGCTCGCCATAGGGCACGCCCGATGCCTCGAACAACTTCGCGTACACCGACGTCGGCGTGAACCCGGGGATCGTGTTCAGCTCGTTGACCAGCACCTCGCCTTCGCGGGTGACGAAACAGTCGACCCGCGCCATTCCCTCGCACTCGGTCGCGACGAATGCATCGATCGAGACCTCCTGCACGCGCGCGACGACGTCGGCGGGGATGCGCGGCGGGACGATCAGGTCCATGCCGCCCTCGTCGTACTTCGCGGAGAAGTCGTACCAGTCCGCGCCGTCGAAGCCGTGCGCGACGATCTCGCCCGGCAGCGACGCGATCGGGCTGCGGTTGCCGAGCACGCCGCACTCGACCTCGATCCCGTCGACGTTCTCCTCGATCAGCACCTTGTCGTCGTGGCGTCGCGCGACCGCGACGGCAGGCTCGAGCTCCTCTGCGGCACGCACCTTCGAGATGCCGACCGAAGAGCCGAGGCGCGCCGGCTTGACGAAGACCGGGTACTCGAAGGGATGGTCGATCGGGTCGCCCTCCCGGATCGTGACGCTCCGCGTCACCGGGATCCCGCGCGCGCGGAGCACGGCCTTCGCCAGGTCCTTGTCCATGCAGACGGCGCTCGCCGCGACGCCCGCGCCGACGTAGGGCACGCCGGCGAGCTCGAGCAGCCCCTGGACGGTGCCGTCCTCGCCGAAGGGGCCGTGCAGGATCGGCAGCACGACGTCGACGTCCGCCAGCGTCGCCGGCACCCCGCCTGTTGTGGGAACCGGCAGCGTCTCGACGACCGACCCCGCCGCGCCGGTGCCGAGCTCCCAGCGGCCGTCGCGGCCGATCTCGACTGTGACGGGGTCGTAGCGCGCGGGATCGAGCGCGGCGAGCACCGACCGACCGGACGCGATCGAGATCTCGTGCTCGCTCGAGCGCCCGCCGAGGAGCACCGCGACGCGGACGCGGTTGCTCACGGCGTGAACTGGCCGACCACGATCGTCACGGCCGAGCCCTGCGGCGCCCGGCGGCCGCCCGCAGGATCCTGCCGGATCACGAACCCCTCGAGCGCGGGGTCTTCGGTCGCCTCGCGCACGACGTTGGAGGTGAAGCCCGAGGCCTCGATCGTGGAAACCGCGTCGCCCTCTGCCTGGTTCGTCACGTCAGGGACGGGCAACTCGGCAGGGCCCTTCGACACGCTGAGCGTGATCGTCGTCCCTGCCGGTGCGCTGGTCCCGCCCTCGGGCTGCTGGTCGACGACGGTCCCGGCCGGCTCGCTCGAGTCGACATTTCGGCGCGCGACTTTGAATCCCGCGCCCTGGAGAGCCGACGCAGCGGACTCGTACGGCTGGCCGATCACCGACGGGATGTCGAGCGGCCTGACGCCGCGCGAGACGTTGATCTGCACTCGGGTGCCGACCTTGACCCGCTCGCCCCCGGCTGGCTTCTGACCGGTGACGGTCCCCGGCTCCTTCTCCGAGAAGACCTCGACGATCTTCGGCTCGAGGTCCGCGCGTGCGAGCGCCGCGACCGCCTCGTCGCGGCTCTGGCCGATCACGTCCGGCACTTCTGTCTGCGGCGGGCCGGTCGAGACGTAGATGTCGACGGTGTCGCCTGGGTCGGCCTTCGCCCCGAACGCCGGCTCCTGCTTGAACACGAAGCCGGCCTCGACGTCCGCGTTGGCCTCGCGGATCACGTTCGGCTCGAGCCCCTCGGCGAGCACCGTGCCGACCGCCTGCGTCTCGCGCAGGTCGATCAGGTAGGGAACGCCGACCGTCCCGGCGTCCGCGAGCTGGTCGCGCACCTGCTGGAAGACGAACCAGCCTGTGAGCGCGGCCGCGAGCACCAGCAGGAGGACGAGGAGCCACGGCCACCCGGGCCGGCCGCGCCGGGGCTGCTCGTACTCGTAGAGCACCTCCGCCGGCGGCCTCGGCGGGGCCGCGACCATCGTTGCGGGCGTCAGTTGCGAGCGCGACAGGACCTGTGTCGCCGCCTCCTCGGTCTCGCGGCTGACGCCGAGTCCCTGGGCGACTCGTCCCAGATCCTTGTCCATCTCCTCCGCGCTCGGGTAGCGCTCCTCGGGCGTCTTCCCGAGTGCGCGGAGGACGATCAGGTCGAGGTCCTCGGGGATGTCCGGCCTCAGTGACGACGGCGGCTCGGGGATCGCGGAGATGTGCTTCATCGCGATCTCCACGGGCGAGTCGCCGGTGAACGGCACGTTCCCGGTCAGCAGCTCGTAGAGGACGATCCCGACCGAGTAGAGGTCCGACGTCTGGTCGACCGGAGCGCCCTTTGCCTGCTCGGGCGAGAGGTACTGCGCGGTGCCGATGATCGAGCCGACCTCGGTCATCTGCGACGTCCCCGCGCGCGCGATGCCGAAGTCCGTCACCTTGACACGGCCCTCGGCGTCGACGATCACGTTGTGCGGCTTGATGTCGCGGTGCACGATCCCGTTGCGGTGCGAGAAGCGCAGCGCGTCGAGGATCTTGCGCGCGTAGTCGATCGCGACGTGCACCGGCGCGGGCCCGCGCGCGACGATCAGCTCCTTGAGCGAGCGGCCGTCGAGGTACTCCATCGCGATGTAGTAGGTGCCCTCCGCCTCGCCGCGGTC
>JBDTVA010000153.1:0-4544 GCA_040007455.1 Actinomycetota bacterium
AGCCGCTGCGCGGCGTTCCGGCTGGGATTGCTGCGGGTCGGCGCCATCACACCGCCGCAGGAGCCCGATGAGCGCGGCCACGACAGCGATCGACTCGAAGGAGCAGCGCGAGGATGATCTAGCGCTGCTCGCGAAGGCGCTCGGCCACCCGGCACGCGTCCGCATCCTGCGCCTGCTGCTCTCCCACGACGCCTGCTACTGCGGCGAGATCGTCAACGAGCTGCCGCTCGCCCAGGCGACCGTCTCGCAGCACCTGAAGGTCATGAAGGACGCGGGCTTGATCGTCGGCGAGATCGAAGGCTTGCGCACCTGCTACTGCGCGAGCCGCGAACGGCTCGCCGAAGTGCAGGAGCTTCTCGGCGGACTGCTCGCCGAGGCGGTCGAAGTGGACAGCAGTGCCTGCGACTGAGACCGTCCGCCGTCCACCACCGAGGCGGGTGGCGGACGACTCGGCGGTGCTCCGGAGGCTCTCGACCCTCGACCGTTTCCTGCCGTTCTGGATTGCGCTTGCGATGGGAGCAGGGCTCGGGCTCGGCTCGCTGATCCCGCGCCTGAACCACGGCCTCGACAAGCTGCGCGTCGGTACCGTTTCGTTGCCGATTGCGCTCGGGCTCCTGCTGATGATGTATCCCGTCCTCGCGAAGGTGCGTTACGAGGAACTCGGCCGCCAGGAGGCGGACGGCGTCTCCAACAGGCTCTTCTTCGGCGTCTCGCTCTTCCTCTCCTGGGTCGTCGGGCCGCTCTTCATGTTCACGCTCGCCTGGTTGCTGCTCCCCAACCAGCCCGCATACCGCACCGGCGTGATCATCGTCGGGCTCGCGCGCTGCATCGCGATGGTTCTGATCTGGAACGACCTCGCCAAAGGCGACCGCGACCGCGCAGCGATCCTCGTCGTCTTCAACGCCGTCTTCCAGGTAGCCGCGTTTTCGCTGCTCGGCTACTTCTACTTGACTGTCCTGCCAGGCTGGCTCGGCCTCGATACGCAAGGCTTCCAGCCCGGCATCTGGGAGATCGCCCGCACCGTCCTGATCTTCCTCGGCATTCCGCTTACTGCCGGGTTCCTTACCCGCCGCGTCGGGCTCAAGCGCAAAGGCCGCGACTGGTACGACAACAGGTTCATCCCCAGGATCAGCCCGATCACGCTCTACGGGCTCCTGTTCACGATCGTGCTGCTGTTCGCGATCCAGGGGCACAAGATCACCTCTCAGCCGCTCGACGTTGCCCGGATCGCGCTACCGCTGCTCGCCTACTTCGCCGTCATGTGGCTGGCCGGGTTCGTGATCGGCAAGCTGACCGGACTGCCATATCCGCAGACCGCGAGTCTCGCCTTCACGGTCGCCTCGAACGATTTCGAGCTCGCCATCGCCGTTGCCGTCGGTGTCTTTGGCGCGACCTCCGGGCAGGCGCTCGCCGGTGTCGTCGGGCCGCTGATCGAGGTACCGGTGCTCGTCTCGCTCGTCTACGTCGCGCTCTGGGCGCGGCGGTTCTGGCCTCCTCACTCCGCCATCGCCCCACTGCCAAGCCTGCGCAAACAACACTGATCAGCCGTGGGGGCGCGCTGCCATCCACGTGAATGGCTGGACGACGCCGTGCTACGGAAACGGCGAAGGGGCGCGGAAACGCGCCCCTTGCAGGAGGAAAGCAAGCGCACGACTGCGCACGAAAGTGGTCGACTTGCGGGGCCGCGTTCGTGTCGCCGCGTATGCTGCGCCGAATGCGCGTTGCGATCGTCGGAGCGACCGGCACCATCGGGCGCCCGCTCGTCGCTGCGCTCTCGCTCGAGCACGACGTCGTCGGCGTGGCACGGAGACCTCCTGGCACGACGCAGGATCGGGTCGATTGGATCGCTGCGGACGCGACCGACATTGCCGCCGTGCGCCGCGCGCTCGACGGCGCCGACGTGGTCTACCACCTCGTCCACTCGCTTGGCAGCGGCGATTTCGAGGCGCTCGACCGTGCCGCCGCGGCGGCCGTGGCGGACGGTGCCGCCGCCGGCGGCGCGCGGCAGATCGTCTATCTCGGCGGGCTCGGCGAGAGCGGGGCGGACCTCTCGGCGCACCTTCGCAGCAGGGCCGAGACCGCGAAGATCCTCGAGAGCGGAACCGTCCCTGTCACCACGCTGCGCGCGGCGATGATCGTCGGGCCCGGCAGCGCCGCATTCGAGACGATCCTCGCGCTCGTCGACCGGCTGCCGGTGATGGTGTGCCCTCGCTGGGTCTCCGTCGAGACACAACCGGTCGCGCTTCGCGATGTGCTCGCCGCCCTCGCGGGTGTTGGCGGGACGGAAGCAACGTACGGTCAGACGTACGATCTCGGCGGCCCCGAGATCATGACCTACCGGACGATGATGGAGCGCGTCGCGCGCATCCGTGGCAAGCACCCCGTGCTCATCGAGGTGCCGTTCCTGACGCCGCGTCTTTCGTCGCTGTGGCTCTATCTCGTCACACCCGCGAGCGTGGACGTCGCTCGTCCCCTCGTCGAGGGGCTCCGCATTCCAACGGTCGCCAAGGACGGCCGGATCTGGGAGCTCCTCGACGTCAAGCCCACGACATTCGACGAGGCCATTCGGCTCGCGCTCCTCGAGGGCGCTTGATCCGCCGACAGCGCTAGTATCCGGTCATGCCGCGGTACATGATCGTGCGGAGCTTTGACGTCGGCGAGGCCGAGATGCCCGGTGTGGGGCGCCGCTCGCGCGAGATCACCGAGGACGAGCTGCCCGAGATCACGTGGGAGCACAGCCACGTCGTCGTCGACGACGACGGGAAGGTGCGAACCTACTGCGTCTATGCGGCGCCGAACGCGGAGATGGTGGTCGAGCACTCTGTGCGGCTCGGCCAGCACGAAGTCGACTCGATCGAGGAGATCGCAGGCGACGTCACGCCCGCGGACTTTCCCCCCGTCTGACGTCGGGTAGGTGATAGGACGCCGAGCTCGCGAGCGCGACGCGTCGGCGCAACATGCTTCTCTGCTCGACGTCCTCGTCCGGGACGAGTTCGAGTGCCTCGCGATAGAGCAGCGCGGCGTGATCTTTTGCCCAGCCGCGCTCCGCGAGCTCTGCTGCGCGCACGAGTTGCTCGACCGCCCGCTCGAAGTCACCGGCGCTGAGCCAGTGGCGGGCCATGGCGCCGATCGCGTCACCGGACACGCCGGTCGTGTTGCCGAAGAACTCGGCGACGAGTGCGTGTCGCCGCGTCCGGTCGGCCCGCGGCAGCAGGTCGTAGGCGACGTCGCGGATGAGAACATGTGTGAACGCGAATTGCTGCTGACCCTCGATGATCGACGTGGTCTCGCGGCGGACGAGATCGCGACGCTCGAGCTCTTCGAGCAGACGCTGTAGGTCGCCGTCCTCGCTGTTGATCGCGCGCAGCGCGTCGGGCCAGAACACCTTGCCGACGACCGCAGCGTCGAGGAGAAGCGCGCGCTCTGAGCGCGGCAGCGCGTCCAGACGCGCGGCGACGATCTCGCGGATGTTCGTCGGAAGTCTGCCGGGTGCGAGCTCGCCGACGCTCGCCGCGAGCTGCTCGATGAAGAGCGGGTTACCCTCGGCGATGCGGATCACCTCGTCGGCGTGCTCGCTCGTTCCGAGTCGTCGGACCGCGAGCGCATGCGCGTGCGCGTTCGCGAGAGGGCCGAGCGTCAGTGCGGTGTATCCCGGGAGCCCCGCACCCCAGTCGGCCTGGCGGTCGAGGAGCTCGGGGCGAGCGAGCGTGAGAAACAGGAGCGGCAGGCCGCGCACACGCATCGCAAGTGTGTGGATGAGGTCGAGCATGTTCGCGTCTGCCCAGTGGATGTCCTCGAACACGAGGATCGTCGGCTGCTCGCGGGCTGCGGCTTCGAGGAACTCGAGCGCCGAGTAGAAGAGCGCTTCACGACCGGCAGCTTCGGCTCCCGTGTCGACGCCGACGATCGCACCGAGGTGGCCGGCGACTGCACCGGCGTCGGTGTCCGCGTCCGCGAGCAGCTCAGCCGTCCGCACGCGCAGCTTCTCACTCACGACCGACGCCGCGTCGCTCTCGAACACGCCGCACAACTTCATCACCTGCGTGGCAAGGGCGCCGTAGACGCCGCTCTCTCGGTACGGCAGCGAGCGGCCGTGCACGACGCGGACGCCACTGTCGGCCACGGCCTTTTCGAACTCCGCCGTGAGTGTCGACTTGCCGACGCCTGCTGGGCCGAAGACCGAGACGAGGTGCGGAAGCCGCTCGACGGACGCGCGCTGCCACACGGCGGCCAGGATTGCGAGCTCGGGATCGCGGCCGACGATGAACGACCCCGAGATCGGACGCTCGCCGGCGGCGGTAAGCGTGCGAACGGCGATCCATGCCTCGACCGGCTGCCCCTTGCCCTTCGCGACAACCGGCTCGGTCGGCGCGTATTCGATCGCGTTCCTCGTCGTGCGGTACGTCTCCTCGCCCACGACGACGCCGTTCACCGGCGCCGCGGCCTGCAGTCGGGCCGCGGTGTTCACGACGTCGCCGGCGACCATCGACTCTCCGAGCGCGGGCCGGGCCCCGAGGGACACGACCGCCTCGCCCGTGTTCACG
>JBDTVA010000154.1:0-4531 GCA_040007455.1 Actinomycetota bacterium
CCGCTCGCCGGCCGCGTGATCTCTGAGGGTTGGCACGACGTGGGCCGCTTCCTCGGCCCGAGCATCCGTGCGCTGCCGCCGCCCGAGCAGCTCGCGGGAGTCTGGCGGGATGCCGGCGTCACCGACGTACGCTTCCGGCGGATGAGCTTCGGCGGCGGCGTCGTGATGTGGGGCCGGCGAGAGTGAGCGTCGAGCAGCGCCCGGCCTTCTACGCGCTCAGGGGCGGCGGTTGGCGCGACTACGTCACGCTGCTCCACCCGCCGTACACGCTCTGGCATCTGTCCTACGTCGTGATCGGCGCGGCAATCGCACCGACCCTCCCGGTCGGGCGACTGCTCTGGGGCCTCGCCGCGTTCTTCCTCGCACTCGGCCTCGGCGCGCACGCACTCGACGAGCTCAACGGACGCCCGCTGCGGACCGGGATCCCGGATCGGATCCTCGTCGCGCTCGCAATCGCGTCGATTGGAGGCGCCGCGGCCATCGGTCTCGCTGCGGCCTTCGCGTGGACCCCACTGCTGCTCCCGTTCGTCGCGTTCGGGACGTTCATCGTCGTGGCTTACAACCTCGAGCTCTTCGGCGGCCGCTTCCACTCCGACCTCTGGTTCGCGCTCGCCTGGGGCGCCTTTCCCGTCCTGACGGCGTACGTCGGCGCGGCCGAGGCCATCCGCCCGGAGGCCCTGCTCGCGGCAGCGTTCGCGGGGTTCCTGAGCCTGGCGCAGCGGCACCTGTCGACGCAGGTGCGGTCGATCCGCCGCCGGACCGACCGCGTCTCGGGCGCGATCTCGTTCACGGACGGCCGCGAGGAGCCCATCACCCGGGAGAGCTTGCTCCGAGCTCCCGAGGCGGCTCTCCGCGCGCTCGCCTGGGCGGTCGTCGCGCTAGCGCTGGCGCTGCTCGTCCTGCGCGTCAGCTAACGGAAGAACTCAGGGCGCGCGACCGTCCTGTGGGCACGAGCATGTACGAGAGCCGCTCCCACCAGGAGATCGCACGCCAGCGTCACGCGCAGGTGATCCGGAACGCGACGATCAGGTACGCGGCGAAGGTCAGCTACGAGCCGAAGACTCCTCCGACGCCTGAGCCTCAGCACCGCCGGGTCGGAGCCTTCGTCTCGCTGCTTCGACGAGCCGCCCTGGCCGGCAGCTAGCGATTCTGGATTCGCCGCGCCAGCGGCCGCGAAGCGGCCGCCTTCAGGGATCGTCGCGCGTCGCGGATCCGCGGATGCGGATTCGCGACTTGCGCAGCTAAATCAGCGCAGGCGCTCCACGGGGTAGCCCCAGCGCTGCATCGCCTCGAGCAGCCCGAGGGCGTGCGACTCGTCCCGAGTCGAGAGCGTGAGCTCGACCTCGGTCTCGGCGACCGAGAGCTGGATTCCCTCTCGGTGGTGCTCGACGGAGACGAGGTTCACACGCTCCTCCGCGATCCGCGAGAGCAGCTTGACGAGCTCGCCCGGCCGATCCGAGATGCGCGTGCGCACGACGAGGTAGCGACCCGCGAGCGTCAGCCCGTGCCGCATCACGGTGATCAGGAGCGAGGGATCGATGTTCCCGCCCGACAGGAGCACCACGACGGCCCCCTTGCCCCCGACCCGGTCCGCGAGCAGGGCGGCAAGCGACGCCGCGCCGGCGCCCTCGACGAGCAGCTTCGCGCGTTCGAGCGAGAGCACGATCGCCTTGCTGATCTCCTCGTCGGTGACGGTGACGACGTCGTCGAGCAGGTCGCGCACGATCGACGTCGTCAGCTCTCCGGGGTTCTTGACCGCGATCCCCTCGGCGATCGTGAAGCCATGCTCCTGCCCGCCGGCGAACGGGGCGCAGGCCGCCGCCTGCACGCCGACGATGCGCAGGCCGGGCTTCAGCTCCTTCGCGGCGATCGCGATGCCCGACGCAAGCCCGCCACCGCCGATCGGCACGACGAACGTCCCCACGTCCGGTAGTTGCTCGACGAGCTCGAGGCCGATCGTTCCCTGGCCCGCGATCACCCGCCCGTCCTCGAAGGGGTGGACGAACGTCGCTCCGCTCGTCTCGGCGTACGAGCGCGCGTTTTCGTGCGCGTCGTCGAACATCTCTCCGCCGAGCTCGATCCTGGCGCCGTAGTTCTGCGTCGCCTCGACCTTCGCGACCGGAGTGTCCTGCGGCATGAAGATCGTGGCGTCGATCCCGGCCTCGCGCGCTGCCCACGCGACCGCCTGCGCGTGGTTCCCGGCGCTCACGGCGACGACGCCCGCCGCGCGCTCCTCCGCCGACAGCGTCGCGATGCAGTTGACCGCGCCGCGGATCTTGAACGAGCCCGTGCGCTGGAGGTTCTCGGCCTTCAGCCACACCTCGCGCCCGGTCATGCGCTCGAAGGACTCGGAGCCGTAGACCGGCGTCTCGCGCGCGGCGCCGCGGATGCGCTCGCGCGCGGCGCGGATGTCAGCGAGTGTCGGGGCTGTTGCCGCTTTCAACCTTGAACACCTTCTCCATGATCTCGCGAACCGCGGTCAGGGGGTCGAGCTCTCGTCGCTGGACCTCGTCGAGCAGCCGCCGGAGCTCGGGATCGTCGCGGACGGCGTGCTCCAGGTGGGTCTTTGCCCGGGCCGAGGCAACCGCGAACACCTCGCCCGCGAGGTTCCGCCGACGTCGCTCCTCGAGGCCCCCGTGCTCCTCCAGGAACGACCGGTGACGCTCGATCTCCTCCCAGACCTGCTCGACGTTCTCCGACCGCATCGCCTCGGTCAGCACGATCGGCGGCTTCCACTCACGCTCCAGATCGAGCGCGAGGATCGACCGAACCTCGTTCAGCATCGTCTTCGCCGCGGGATGATCCGACTTGTTGACCGCGATCACGTCGGGGATCTCCATGATCCCCGCCTTCAGCGCCTGCACCGAGTCGCCGGAGCCCGGCATCAGCACGAGCAGGACGGTGTCCGCGACGCCGATCACCTCGACCTCGCTCTGCCCGGCGCCCACGGTCTCCAGGAAGATCACGTCCTTCCCGGCCGCGTCGAGCACGAGCATCGCCTGCAGCGTGGACTCTGCGAGCCCGCCGAGGTGTCCGCGGGTCCCCATCGACCGGATGAAGACGCCGGGGTCGAGGAAGTGGTCGGCGAGCCGGATCCGATCGCCGAGCAGGGCGCCGTGCGTGAAGGGGCTCGACGGGTCGACCGAGATCACCCCGACGGACAGCTCCCGCTCCCGGACGTGTCGGACGAGCGCGCCGATCAGCGTGGACTTTCCGACACCTGGCGGCCCGGTGACGCCGATCGTGTACGCCCGCCCCGTCTCCGGGTAGAGGTCGCGGACGACCTCGTACGCGAGCGGATCGGAGTTCTCGACGAGCGTGATCGCGCGCGCCAGCGCACGCGTGTCGCCGGCGCGGACGCCCGCGGCGAGGGTCTCGCGCGTCCACTCCCTCCGCCGCGCCACGGTCGCGAAGGTTACTCGTGCAGCGCGCCGAGCTCGGCAGGGTCGGATGCCGCAGCCGACACGATCGGCAACAGCTCCGTCTCCATGCGTTCCGGCTGCTCGGGGATGCCGCGCGCGAGGGCGTACGCCGCGACCGCGGCGACCCCCGCCACGATTGCGGCGATGCCCCAGGCCCAACGCGCCCCGTACGCGTCCGAGATGAAGCCGCCGGCAAACATGCCGATGAAGAGCGCGCTGTAGGTGAGGCTCATCGCGAGCGTGAACGCGCGACCGCGCAGGTGGTCCGGCGTGCCACGCTGCACGAGCAGGCTGTTCACGACGACCGCGATCCCGTTGCCGAGCCCGAGCGCGACGACGAAGATCACGGCGGCCCACACGGTCGGCACGACCGCGGTCGCGGCGAGCCCGACCGACATGAGCGCGATCGACCCGCCGTACGCGACCGCCGTCCCCCACCGCGCGGTCGCCCAGGCCGCACCCAGGCTGCCGAGGATCAGGCCGAGCCCCGAGGCCGCCATCATCAGGCCGAAGCCGAAGTTCCCCGCGCTGAACGCGACCTTCGCGAGCTCGACCTCGGCGACGTCGGAGTTGCCGATCGCGAGCATCGCGAGGCTCCAACCGACGAGCACCGTCAGCAGGGCGCGTGATCGACCGGCGAGCCTGAAGCCCTCGGCGAGGTCGCGCCAGTGGCCCTCGCTCAGCGCCTTCTCCGTCTGGAGCTTGTTCTCTGCGATCCGGGCGATCAGCAGCGCCGAGCCGAGGAACGTGACCGCGTTGAACCAGTACGCGACGTCCGGCGTGGAGAACGAGAGCAGCACACCGCCGAGCAGCGGGCCGAGCAACCACGTGATGTTCTCGGTCGCCTGGAAGATGCCGTTCGCGTTCGCGAGCTCGTCGTCGTCGACGAGGTTCGGCAGCCCTGCGTAGAGCGCCGGGCGGAAGAACCCGGTCGCGAACCCGGCGACGCCGGCGAGCGCGACGACCTGCGCGGGGTCCGTCGTGAAGGGCAGGGCCACGAACACGGCAGCGCGAAGAAGATCTGACGCGATCATCAGCTTGCGCCGCGAGAACCGGTCGACGAGTGACCCGAGCAGCAGCCCGATCACGATGATCGGGACGAAGTCCGC
>JBDTVA010000155.1:0-4511 GCA_040007455.1 Actinomycetota bacterium
GTCCGACATCGATGTGGCCTCCCTCCGCTTGCGCGCGGTGTATCACACGCGCACGGCACGACCCCGGGAGCCGCCGCAAGTGGGCGGGATCTCGACGTCGAGCCGCCCAGGTGCGAGTGCTTGATGGGACCCACGCGCAGTCTGGGCAGACCGCTCAGTCGTCGGCTCCCTCGTCCATCAGGACTCGACCGTATCCCACCGAGAGGTCGACCGCAGACCAGTACTGCACCGCGACGATCTCGCGAGGCGCGAGGTTTCCGAGCTCGTCGATCGGCGCGTCGGGAAAGCGAAGGTCCCCTTGAGCGCGCCAGATCGGCCCCCACTCGAGCCGCTCGGGACCGGTCTGCAAGAGCTGGTGCACCACGTCGCCGCCCCGTTCGGCCCGCGGCACGAGCTTCATCGTCAGCCAGCGCGGAAGCCCGCTCGGACGTTCGGCTTCCGGGAGCAGCTCCGTGAGCTCGAGCGCCGCGCTCATGAGCACGTGCCCGTCGCGCTCGAGCTGCGCGGAGATCCGCGCCCCCGTCGCGAGCCCGGCTTCCGACGCGGGCTGGCCGACGACGATCCGGCCGTGCGTGAGGGGCCAGCCCATCACCTCGCGGCCGAACGCCGTGTAGACCGGATCGTCCGCGTACATGTGCGCGGTGAAGTCGCCCGAAACGCCGCCGTAGGTCACCGGGAACGCGACGACCGCCTCGGCGACCCGCGTCGGCAAGGGCTCCCCCGCGGTCACGCGCTCGGGCAGTCCCGAGTCATGGGCGAGATCCCAGAAGCGCGCGCGGACGATCGGATCGTCGGCCATCCCCACGAGCGCGGGGACGTGCCGGCGGGCTTCCGCGGGATCGGCCAGCCGGAACCAGAGCGCGATTGCGCGACCGGCGAGATGCCATGGCGGCGGGCCGTACGCCTGCGAGCGGCCGCGTTCGGTCCTCGGCGGGCCATACCCGCGGAACGCCGTCACGGGACGACCGCGGCCGTGCGGCGCACGACCCGGCGACCCGGGACCGAATCGAGCAGCAGCCTCGTGTACGGGTGCTCGGGCTGCTGGAACACCCGCTCCGTCGGTCCCCACTCCACGATCTCGCCCGCCTTCATGACGTAGACGCGGGAGGTGAGGTAGCGGATGACGCCGAGATCGTGCGAGATGAACAGGAGCGCGAGCCCGCGCTCCTTTTGGATCCTGCGCAGCAGGTTCAGCAGGTGGGCCTGCGCGGACTGGTCGATCGCCGAGGTCGGCTCGTCGGCGATGAGCGCCTGCGGGCGGGGAGCGAGCGCGCGCGCGACGGAGACGCGCTGCCTCTGGCCGCCCGACAGCGCCCGCGGAAAGCGACCCGCCTGATCCTCAGTGATGCCCATCGAGCGTAGGAGCTCGAGCGCCCGCTCGCGTGCGACGCGAGCGGGGACGCGCTGCCAGACCTGGATCGCCTCGGCGACGGACTCCCACGCGCGCTGCCTCGGGTTGAGCGAGCTGTACGGATCTTGGAAGACCATCTGCACCTTCCAGCGATCGGCTCTCGGGAATCCTCCGCGTGAGCCCGCGTGAATGACCGGGACCCCATCGAGCAGGATCTGGCCCGCCGTCGGCTGCACGAGGTCCACGACGACACGGGCGAGGGTCGTCTTGCCGCTCCCGCTCTCCCCCACGACGCCAACGGCCTCGTTCGCATTGACGTAGATCGATGCGTTGCGCACGGCGTCGATCGCCTCCGATCCGTATCCGAAGCGCACGGTGACGTCCTTCGCCTCAATGAGGGGCCCCGGCATCACGGCCGCTCCATGAGATCCGCGTGGATGCAGGCGGTCCAGCGTCCCGCGAACCACGCGAGCGGAGGTTGCCCATCAGGCCGGCAGTCGTCCTGGGCCATCGGGCACCGTGGCCAGAACCGGCAGCCCGATGGCCACGCTCCGAGCGAGGGCGCCTCGCCGCCGATCGCCTCGAGGTCCTGGCCCGGGTGTGCGGAATCGACCCGCGAGATCCGCAGAGCCCGCGTGTACGGGTGGCGCGGCTCGGGCCGGATCCGCTCCAGGTTCCCCGCCTCGACGGACGCACCCGCGTACATCACGACGACCTCGTCGCAGACCTCGTCGACGACCGCGAGATCGTGCGACACGAGGATGAGTGACATGCCGAACTCACGGCGGACGTCTCCGATGAGCTCGAGGATCTTGTGCTCGACGGTCACATCCAGCGCGGTCGTCGGCTCGTCGGCGATGAGGAGCCTCGGACGTGGGGCGAGCGCGCACGCGATGATGACGCGCTGCCGCATCCCGCCGGAGAGCTCGTGCGACCGCTGGCCGAGGACCTGCTTCGCACGCGGGATGCGCACGAGCTCGAGCAGCCGGAGCGCCTCGGCCCGCGCGTCGCGCGCCGAGGTCCTGCCCGCGACGGTCACGGCCTCCACAAGCTGGGTCTCGACCGAGAGGACCGGGTTCAGGCTCGCGAGCGAGCTCTGCGGCACGTACCCGATGACCCGGCCGCGGATCTTCCGCCACGCGCGTTCGTCGGCGCGCGCGAGGTCCTGGCCGTCGAGCAGGATGCGCCCACCGGTCACGACGGCGCCATGCCGGCGAAGCGTCCCGATGAGCGTGCGGCAGAGCATCGTCTTGCCGGAGCCGGATTCCCCGACGACCCCGTGCGCGCGGTCGACGCCGACCGTGAGGTTCACCTTGTCGACGACCGGTAGGAGGCGCCCGCCGGGCTTGCGGAACGCGACGCTGAGATCCTCGACCTGAAGGAGCGGCGTCACTGTCGCCGTCACTCGCGGCTCCGGCGCTCGAGCCCGTCGGCGACGAGGGCGACCCCGACCGCCGTCACCGACAGCGCGAGACCGGGGAACACCGCGATCCACCACGCCGTCGTCAGGAACAGCCGCCCGTCGCTCATCATCGCGCCCCACTCGGGTGTCGGCGGGCGCGTGCCCGCGCCGAGGAAAGACAGGCCCGCGATGACAAGGATGACGAAGACGAAGTCGCTGAGTCCGTAGGCGAGGCTCTCCGAGTACACGTTCGGCAGGACGTGGCGGAGGAGCACCCTCGGGCGCGAGTAGCCGAGCACCCGTGTCGCGAAGAAATAGTCCGACTTCCCCACGACAAGCGCCCGCGCGCGAGCGAGCTTCGCGTAGCGCGCCCAGTTCGTCAGCGTGAGCGCCGCGAGGATCCCCTGTGGACCGGAGCCGAACAGGGCCACGATGGCGAGCGTGATCGCTATGAATGGGAATGCGTTGATGGCGTCGATGAGGATCATCCACGCTCCGGAGACGAGCGGCCACTTCGTCGTGCCGATCACGGCGCCGATGAACGTGCCAATGAGGAGGGGGCCGGCCACACCGAGGAACGCGAGCGTCATGTCGAGCTGCGCCGCGGCGAACGTCCGCACGAAGACGTCTCGGCCGAGGTCGTCGGTGCCGAAGAGGTGCGTGAGGTCCGGTGGCTGGAGCGGTATCCCTGTGCCGGCGACCTCGGGGTGATACGGGCTGAACGCCGGGACGAGCGAGCCGAGCAGGATGATCGGGACGAGCACGGCAAGGCCCCACCGCGACTCGGGATCGAGCCCACGCAACGCGGCGAACGGCTTCCGGATCACGCGGTCTGCGTCCGTGGATCGAGCCATCCGCTCAGGAGCTCGGAGAGGAAGCTGACAAAGACGACGATGACGCCGAACAGGAGCACGATGCCCTGGACCACGGGATAGTCCCGCCCAAGAACGGCGACGATGAGCTCCCGGCCGATGCCGGGGATGTCGAAGATGAGCTCGATGATCACCGTCGCCGACAAGAGGCTCCCGATGATGTAGCCGAGGAGTCCGACCGCGGGCGCGGCCGACGGACGGATGAGGTAGCTCCACACACGCGTACGAGCCGGCAGTCCCCGGACGACCGCGGCCTCGACGAACTCCTGCTCCATCGTCTCGCTGATCGAGCTCTGTAGCACGCGCGCGAGCGTGGGGACGAGAACGCCGCAGATGATGACCGCGGGCAGCCAGAGGTGATAGAGGTTGTTCGGGAACGTCGGGTCGTACCCAGCGACGGGGGCGAGCTTCAGGCGTACCGCGAAGATGAGCAGCATGATCAGCCCGGAGAAGAAGATCGGTGTGGCGATGAGGATCGATGTGACGATCCGGAAGACGTCGTTGAACCGCGTGCGGCGGTAGATCGCGGCGACGGTGCCGAGCGGCACGGACAGCAACACCGCGAGCACGACCGTCGTCACGATGAGCCAGGCGCTCACGGGCAGGGTGCGGGCGACGATGGACGTGACGCTTACCCTGGTGAAGAGCGACCTGCCGAGGTCACCCTGTACGATCCCGCCGACATACCGAGCGAATTGTTCGGCGACGGTGCCTTCGAGCCCGAGGACGCGCCGGAACTCAGCGACGGTCTCTGGGTTCGCCTCCTGGCCGAGGATGATGAGCACCGGATCGCCCGGCGCGAGGCGAAGCAGCGCGAACGCGATGGACATGACCGCGAAGGAAACGAGTGCGGCGCGGGCCAGCCTGCGCAGGAGACGGGAGCGGG
>JBDTVA010000156.1:0-4487 GCA_040007455.1 Actinomycetota bacterium
TCATCCACTGGACGGTGATCGCGTTCTCGCCCGCCTTGTTCCCGGTCGTGGCCTGCACGATCTTCATCACGGACGGGTCAACGGAGACCGAGGTCACGTACGTCAGCGGCTTCCAGCCGAACCGGTTCGCCGCGACGAAGCCGCCGATCGTCTGCTTCGGCAGTGTGAAGAGCATCAGCACGTTCGCGCCCGAGCGCTTGAGCTGGGAGATCTGTGACGACAGATCGGTGTCGGTGACCTCGTACGTCTGCAGCCCGACGATCCTCGCCTTCGTCCCGAGGCCCGCCTTCAGGCCCGCGAGGAGCTCGCGGCCGTAATCGCTCGCCTCGGAGAGCACCGCCACCTTCGCGTTCTTCCTCGTCGCCGTCAGGTGCTTGGCGTAGAGGCGTCCTTCCGCAAAGAAGCTCGGGAGGTAGCCCATCGACCACTTGTACTTCTTGTACTCGCGTCCGATCGCGCGGATGCCGGTGCCCCCGTAGAGCTCCGGAACCTTGAGCGCGTTCAGGAAGGGGCGGACGGCGAGGTTCTGCTCTGTGCCGACGATGTTGAACAGCGCGAAGACGCCGTCCTGCTGCACGAGACGCCGGGCGTTCTGCACGGTCCGCGACGGGTCGTAGCCGTCGTCCAGGTAGCGGTACTCGATCTTCCGGCCGTTCACCCCGCCGTTCGAGTTCACATAGTCGAAGTAGGCCTTTGCGCCGATCATCGTCCCGGCGTACGCGACCTCGGGACCGCTCAGCGGGCCCGAGCCTCCGAGCACGATCGTCGACGCCGTGACGCCGGGGGTGGCGGACGGCCGCGCGTAGGCACCCGGAATCGCGACGAGGGTCGCGGCGAGGGCGACGAGCGCGATACGGCTCATCGCGAGACGGGGGTTCGAAGCGTGGGGATCGTCAGGCTCACGTTCCGAACGGTGATCCTCGCACGCTGCGGCACCGGCACCAAGTAGAGGAGGTTGGCGCCGTTCTGCGCCGTCGAGGTTCCCGCGAGCGTGAGCTCGAGGCGGGAGCCCGCCGGAATCCGCGTCGCCTGAGAGATCAGGCGGATCGTGAGGAGCCTGGGCTTCGCGGTCAGGCTCGTGGGCACGCCGCCCTCGCTGACGACGATCTCACGGCCGGTCGGGGTGCGCGCGACGAGGACGGCGACGAGGTGCGTCCAGCCGGTCGTCGAGGACGCGCGGACCTGCACCGTCGGCGCGCCGAAGGTCTCGAGCAGCCGGGCTGTGCGTGCGCCCCGGACGACCTTGCCGGAGGCGCTGATCGTCGCGGTCCCGCGCAGCGTGTACACATGCCGAGCTGTCGGCGGCAGGCCGGTGTACGAGCGAATCGTCTTGCCGCTCTCGTCCGCGAGCTCGACCGCCGGACGGTTCGGCATGTCGGCTGCGCCCGTGACGTGCACGTCGAACCACTGGATCGCGCGCTGCATCACGAGCTCGAAGTCCGGCCCGGGGAACTTCGACGGTGCATGGCCGAACGGGCCGATGTAGAGCGCCTTCGGGCCCGAGTGCCGCTGCCAGCCGGCGATCCCTTGCTCGAGGCCGAACGCGAAGTCCTGACGTCCCTGGAAGAACAGCGTCGGCGGGTAGCCGCGCGAGAGGAGCTGTCGCGACGAGCGCGCCAGCGCGAAGGCACGCAGCTCGGGGACGTCGCGTCGCGCGACCGCACCCTGGAGCGCGAGCAGTTCCGGCGCCTGGCGGCTGCTCGGCACCGCGCCGAGGAACTGGAAGATCGCTCCGGACTTGGGCAGGTCCTGCGGCACGAGCGCTTCGTAGAGGTCGGTCCAGGTCTCGAACACCTCGAGCGCCTTGAACGGTGTCCCTTCGCCTGCCGCGCGGAGCGCCGCCGCGCCGCCGAGCGAAATGCCCCAGCCGCCGACCTTGTCTCCGTCGACCGGCGCGTTCGCGGGCAGCCATCCTTCGCGCAGGCGCGCGACGTCGAGCAGCTCGCGCGCGCCGAGCCCGCTGAACAGTCCGCCGGACTCGCCGTGACCGCGGAAGTCGAACGTCAGCGCGATGTAGCCGCGCTGAGCGAAGAGCCTCGCGATCTGGTCGAGCGACTGCCTGTTCCCGCCGAGCCCGTGGAACAGCATCACCGCGGGCGACTTCTCACCGTGGGTCACGGGCGTGTAGAGGGTCGTGGCGATCCCGACCCCGTCGTCCATCGTCGCGACCTGGTCGGTCTTCGTATAGAGCCCCGCGGGGTGGCTGGCCAGCGCGGCCGGAGCCAGGACGAGCGCCGCGAACACGGCCGCTAGCAGCGCCTTCATCGGCGCAGCCTAGCCGCTCGTAGAATCGCCGCATGGATCCCCGGCCGATCGGTGTCTTCGACTCGGGCATGGGTGGGCTCACCGTCCTCCACGAATGCCTCGTGACGATGCCGCACGAGGACTTCGTTTACCTCGGCGACGGGGCCCGCCTGCCGTACGGGCCGCGGCCGTTGGAGGAGATCCGCCGCTTCGCGCTCGAGATCGGGTCGTACCTCGAGGGGCAAGGCGTGAAGATGGTGCTCGTCGCGTGCAACGCGGCGACCACGGCGGCGCTGGCCGACCTGCAGGAGACCCTGTCGGTGCCCGTCGTCGGCGTGATCACGCCCGAGGCGCACGCGGCCGTCCAGGCAACTCGTAACCGCCGCATCGGCCTTCTCGCAACGGAGGCCACTGTTCGGGCAGGGCGCTACGACGAGCTGATCCACGCGCTCGACGCCGGCGCGTCGCTGATCCCCGTCGCGTGCCCGCGGCTCGTGCCGCTGATCGAGGGCGACGATCCGTTCGGCGAGGAGACCAGCGACGCCGTGCGCGAGTATGCGGCGCCGCTGAAGGAGGAAGGCGTGGACACGGTGATCCTCGGCTGCACGCACTACCCGATCATCAGCCCGATTCTCCAGCGTGTCTTCGGCCGGGACGTCACGCTCATCTTCTCCGCCGACGAGACGGCCCGCGAGGTCGCCGAGACACTCGCACGCAAGCACGTCGAGAACGACCCCGCGCGCGAGGGCGGCTATCGCTTCATCACGACCGGCGACCCCGAGCTGTTTCGCGAGACCGGCGCGCGCTTCCTGCAGCTGCCGATCCGCGAGGTGGAGCACGTCGAGCTGCTCGAGCTGGAAACCGTCGCATGAGAGAAGGCCGCCGCACGGACGAGCTCCGCCCACTCATCGTCGAGCTCGACTACCTCGAACAGCCGCACGGCTCCGTGCTGTGGTCGCAGGGCAAGACGAAGGTGCTCTGCACGGCGATGATCGACGACGACATCCCGCGCTGGCTTCGCAACTCCGGTCGCGGCTGGATGACGGCGGAGTACTCGCTGCTCCCGGCGTCGACGGGAGAGCGCGTGGCGCGGGAGGCCTCGCGCGGAAAGCAGGGTGGCCGCACGGTCGAGATCCAGCGGCTGATCGGCCGTGCACTCCGCGGCGTCGTCGACTTCGAGGCGCTGGGAGAGCGAACGGTCTGGCTCGACTGCGACGTGCTGCAGGCCGACGGCGGCACGCGCTGCGCTGCGATCTCCGGTGCGTACGTCGCTGCACGACGCGCGCTCGACAAGTTCGGCCTCTCAAAGGCGCTCGCGGGCTCGGTCGCCGCAGTCTCGGTCGGGATCGTCGGCGGCGAAGCGCTCCTCGACCTCGAGTACACCGAGGACTCGAGCGCCGAGGCCGACATGAACGTCGTGATGACGGGCGACGGCCGGCTGGTCGAGGTGCAGGCGACCGCCGAAGGGGCACCGTTCACGCGCGAGGAGCTCGACGAGCTGCTGGATCTTGCCTCGGGTGGGATCGCGACGATCGCCGAGGCGCAGGAGTCGGCGTTTGCCTGACATCTCGTCGCTCGACGTCGCGTTCCGGCTGATCCTCGCCGCGGTGCTCGGCGGCGCGGTCGGGTTCGAGCGCGAGGTGCGCGAGCGGGAGGCGGGGCTGCGCACGCACGTGCTCGTGTCCGTCGGCTCGGCGCTCTTCTTTCTCGTTTCGGCGTACGCCTGGACCGACTGGAGCTTCTCGCAGCGCGAAGGGATCACGTTCGACCCGACGCGGATCGCCGCGCAGATCGTCAGCGGCATCGGCTTCCTCGGCGCCGGCGCGATCATCCGGCAGGGACTGTCGGTGCGCGGGCTCACGACGGCGGCGACCTTGTGGCTCGTGGCGGGCATCGGCATGGCGTCGGGCGCCGGCTACTGGGAGGCGGCGGTCATCGCGACGGTCGGCGCGATCCTCACGCTCTGGCCGCTTCGCATCGCCGCGCACCGCGTGCTGACGCGCTTTCGTCCCGAGGACGCTCAACGGGTCGTCGTCGACCTCGCGCCGGGGCAGGGCGCCGCAGCGGTGCTCGGCGCGCTGGAGGAGCTCGGCGGCACGGTCTCGCAGTTCCAGCTGTCGGAGAGCCGCGGCGGACGCGAGCTCGTCGCGACCGTGGACTTCGCGGAGAAGCAGCAGGCCTCGAAGGTCGCGAGCCGCCTCGCCGAGCTCGAGCACGTAACGGGCGTCCGCTGGGTCGACTAA
>JBDTVA010000157.1:0-4473 GCA_040007455.1 Actinomycetota bacterium
CGAGGCACTGCTCGCGAAGAGCGCGTGAGATGACTGCACGAGCCGAACTCCACGAGGCCGAGGGCGAGGAGCTTCCCGCGTGGAGCCTCCCGGCGGATGCCGTCGACCGGATCCGCGTCGACCTGCGCTGGTCCGAGCCGATCACGCGCGAGTGGGCGCTCGGCGGGGCGACCGGCGCGGGGGTCCGGGTCTGCGTGCTCGACAGCGGGATCGAGGACGGCCATCCGCTCGTCGGCCGCGTCCAGGAGTCCTACGCCGTTTCCGTCGACGCCGAGGGGGAGGAGCACGTCGAGCCGGACACGGAGGGCGACCGCGTCGGCCACGGCACCGCGTGCGCGGGGATCATCCGCAGCCTCGCGCCGGAGGCGGAGCTCGTCAGCGTGCGCGTGATCGGCGACGGCTACACCGGGAGCGGCCGGGTGCTGCTCGCGGGGCTCCGCTGGGCGATCGAGCAGGGGTTCGACGTGATCAACATGAGCCTCTCGACGACGAAGCGCGACTTTGCGGCGGTTCTCCACGAGCTCGCTGACCGCGCCTATTTCAACCGCAGCGTCCTCGTCGCCTCCGCCCACAACATGGCCGTCGAGAGCTACCCGTGGCGGTTCTCGTCGGTGATCTCGGTCGGCAGCCACGAGGATCCCGATCCGCTCGCGTACTACTTCAACCCGTCGCCGCCGGTCGAGTTCTTCGCGCGCGGCCTCGAACTCGACGTCGCATGGCTCGACGGCTCGACGCTGCGAGTGACCGGGAACAGCTTCGCGACGCCGCACATCTCCGGGATCTGCGCGTTGATCCTCTCGAAGCAGCCGGATCTGACACCGTTCCAGCTGAAGAGCGTGCTCTCGCTGACTGCCAACAACGCGGCAATGGACGGATGAGCGGCGACCGGTTCCGCACGGCCGTCGCGGCGGGCGCGCTCGCCGGCGAGGAGCTTCACCGGGCGCTGCTCCAGTCGCTCGTCGAAACCGCGCGAGCGATCTTCCGCGCGAAGGCGTCGTCGATCTTCCTGCTCGACGAGGAGGCCGACGAGCTCGTCTTCGAGGCGGTCGCGGGTGAGGGCGCCGACACGCTGGTGGGGCGGCGGCTGCCTTCGTCGACCGGAATCGCCGGCTGGGTCCTGACCTCGCGCCAGCCGATCGTGGTCGACGACGTCAGCGCCGACCCCCGCTTCGCGCAGGACGCGGCCCAGTCGACCGGCTACGTGCCGAAGGGACTGATGGCGGCACCCCTGCTGTACGAGGAGCGCGCGCTCGGCGTGCTCTCGGTGCTCGACCGGCCGAAGACGGAGAAGTTCACGCTCGCCGAGATGGAGCTGCTCGGCTACTTCGCCAACCAGGCGGCCGTCGCTCTCGAGCTCCTCCTTGCGGCGCGGCGCGCACAGGCCGCGCTCGGCGACACCGACGACGAGCTCGGGGTCGTCGCGCAGATCGCGTCCGACCTCGACGCGCTGCCGCCGGAGCGCCGCGAGGCGGGCGTGCGGCTGCTCCGCGAGCTGGCGAAGCTCCTCCGACCCTAGGAGGGCTTGGCGAAACAGGCGCTGTGCCGCCGGGCCGCGCTGGGCGCCGCGATGCGGCGTCCTCAGTCACGCCCGTATCCACCGATACGGGCGCTCCCTGCGTCCTTGCCTCGCACCACCCATCGCACCCCGGCGACGAGGCCCGTTCCGCCAAACCCTCCGAGAACGCGGACCGGGGCGGTTGCCCGCCCCGGTCACTGAAGCTTTGGTGCGGTCGTGCTAGGCCGGACTCTGCTTCCGGTGCAGCTCGACGTCGTCGTCCTTCTCGCCCTCGGCTGGCGCCTCGGCGCCCGCCTGCGGCATCTTCTTGCGATGAAGCTCGACGTCCTCGGTCGAGCCCTCCTCGACCGGCTCGTCCGCGTTGCCGGCGCTGCGCCTCTCGCGATCCTCCACGACGTTCCTCCTTCTGACGAGGTAACCGCTTCTGAACAACCAGACGCGGTTCCGGTGCATCTTCTTCCCTGAGTCTTCCAACCGGAAGCTCGAATTGTAATGCTCGCGCCGTGAGGGAGTCGCTGGGCGCCTTTCGTAGGGCCTTTTCGAACCCGGGGCTCCGTCGGATCCAGCTCGCCTGGGTCGGGTCGAACGTCGCCGGCTGGGCCTACGGCGTGGTCATCGCCGTGTACGCGTTCCAGCAGGACGGCGCGTACGCGGTCGGCCTCGTGGCGCTCGTCCGGTTCATCGCCGCCGGGATCGCGTCGCCCCTCACGGGGGTCGTCGGCGACCGGCTGCCCCGTGCTCGCGTGATGCTCGCGGCCGACCTGATCCGGATCGTGCTGTTCCTGGCGATGGCCGGTCTGGTCGCCGCGGGGTCGGCGTCCCTGCTCGTGTACGCGATCTCCGTCGTCGGCACCGTCGTCGGCACGGCGTTCCGGCCGGCCCAGGCGGCGCTCGTCCCGTCGCTCGCGCGGACGCCCGAGGAGTTGACCGCGTCGAACGTCACGTCCAGCACGACGGAGAGCATCGGGATGTTCGTCGGGCCCGCGCTCGGCGGCGTGCTCGTCGCCGTCTCAGGAGTCGAGATCGCGCTCGTCGTGATCACGGCGCTCCTCGGCTGGTCCGCCTTGATGGTCGCGCTGATCGACGAGCCGGCGCGCGCGGAGCGGGAGGCCTCGGAGCCGGAGGGGCTGCTCCGAGAGGCGTTTGGCGGCTTCCGCGTGCTCGCAAGCGACCGGCGGCTCACCCTGCTCGCCGGGCTCTTCGCCGCACAGACGTTCGTCGACGGCGCGCTCTCAGTGTTCATCGTCGTGATCGCGTTCGACCTCGTCGCTGTCGAAAGCCCCGAGTCGTGGGTCGGCCTCCTCAACTCTGCGGCGGGCATCGGCGGGCTCGCGGGCGCGCTCGCCGCGGCGGGGATGGTCACGCGTGGGCGGCTCGCCGCGAACTTCGGCGCCGGGCTCCTCCTGTGGGGCGCGCCGCTCGTGCTCATCGGGCTCGTCGTCGATCCCTGGGTCGCGGTCGCGGCGATCGCGCTCACCGGCGTGGCGAACACGATCGTCGACGTGATGGGCGACACGCTGCTCCAGCGCGCGGTCCCGGACGACGTGCTCGCCCGTGCGTTCGGCGCCGTCGAGGGGCTGATGCTCGCAGCCGTCGCGCTCGGCTCGATCGCGGCGCCGTTCCTCCTCGACGTGGTCGGCGAGCGGACCGCGCTCGTCGTGATCGGCGCGATCCTGCCCGTCGCCGCGGTCGTGTCGTGGCCTGCGCTCGTCGCGATCGACGCGCGCGCGGCGGCGCCAGCGCGCGAACTCGAGCTGCTCCGGGGGCAGCCCCTCTTCGCCCCGCTCGACCCGTCGACGCTCGAGTACCTCGCCTCCCGCGCCCAGCGCGTCGAGGTGCCACTGGGTGAGACCGTCTTCCGCCAGGGGGAGACGGGCGACCGGTACTACCTCGTCGAGGACGGCCGTCTGTCGGTGACGGTCGACGGCGCGGCCGCAGCGGAGCTCGGCCCGGGTGACGCGTTC
Source organism: Actinomycetota bacterium (assembly GCA_040007455.1). Lineage (GTDB taxonomy): Bacteria > Actinomycetota > Thermoleophilia > Gaiellales > Gaiellaceae > JACCTU01. The sequence goes on from JBDTVA010000157.1 coordinate 3,481, forward strand.
GGCGAGATCGCGCTCCTGCGCGACGTCCCGCGCACGGCCACCGTCACTGCGCTGGAGGACACGAGCCTGCTTGCGCTCGAGCGCGAGCACTTCCTCGCAGCGGTCACGGGCCACCCGGACAGCACTGCCGCCGCCGAGGAAGTCGTCGGCGCGCGGCTGGCGGCGCTGCGGCCCGTGCTTGGCCCCAGGGCCTGAGCTAAGGGGGCGCGAGGCCCCCTCGACTCACGACGGCATGCTCGCCATCGCCTCCTGCGAGCGCCGCTCCATCTCTTCCGGCGTGACGTCCTCGACGTGCGTGGCGAGCTGCCAGCTGTGCCCGTACGGATCGGTCACGCGCGCGAACCGGTCGCCCCAGAACATGTCCTCGGGCTCCTGCGTCGAGGTCGCCCCTGCTTCGACCGCCTGCGCGTAGAGCGCGTCGACGTCTTCGACGTAGAGGAACATCGCGACCGTCGTGCCGCCGAGCTCCTTCGGCGTCTTGTCCTGCGCGCCCGGGAACCCGTCGGAGAGCATCACCAGCGAGTCTCCGATCTCCAGCTCGGCGTGCGCGACCTTGCCGTCGGGCGCCGGCATCAGGTAGCGCTCGGTCGCCCCGAACGCGCGCGCGTAGAAGTCGATCGCCGCAGCCGCGTCGTCGACCGCGAGGTACGGCGTGACGGAGTGGTACCCGTCGGGAATCGCTTTCGCCGGCATGTGACCCTCCTTCCGGCGGTTGTGGACCCGGGCTCCGATGCTACGCCGATCGGGAGTTACGATCCAATCCGGATGGGCTGGAGATTTCAGCGGCGAAGGAAGCTCCTCCCGGGCGTCACGCTGAACGTCGGGAAGCGAGGCGCGGGCGTCAGCGTGGGTCCGCGCGGCGCCAAGCTGAGTGCGGGGACGCGCGGCGTCGGCGCGACGCTGTCTCTCCTCGGGACAGGTCTCGCCTACGTCTGGCGCAAGCGGCGCTGACGTCGCTGTCGCGGCGCCGCGTGAGCTGGTCGATCGACCCGC
>JBDTVA010000158.1:0-4454 GCA_040007455.1 Actinomycetota bacterium
ACCCGAGTGGCTTCGTCCCTCCTGAAAGCGGTTTACAACCCGAAGGCCTTCTTCCCGCACGCGGCGTCGCTGCGTCAGGCTTTCGCCCATTGCGCAAGATTCCCCACTGCTGCCTCCCGTAGGAGTCTGGGCCGTGTCTCAGTCCCAGTGTGGCTGATCGTCCTCTCAGACCAGCTACGGATCGTCGCCTTGGTGAGCCGTTACCTCACCAACAAGCTAATCCGCCGCGAGTCCCTCCTCGGCCGGAGGCCGAAGCTACCTTTTCTGACGAGCCCGAGAGCTCGAAAGGCCATCCGGTATTAATCCGGGTTTCCCCGGGCTATCCCGGTGCCGAGGACAGGTTACTCACGTGTTACTCACCCGTTCGCCACTTTCCCCAGGGCCGAAGCCCTGGTTCTCGTTCGACTTGCATGTGTTAAGCGCGCCGCCAGCGTTCGTCCTGAGCCAGGATCAAACTCTCCGTGAAAGGTGTTTTGGCCTGGATCAGTGGAAAACCACTTTCACCGACCAAACTTTCGCGATGAGCTTGTGCTCAAAGGTCGATCCCCGAAAGGATCGACGGGATTGTTAAGCCTCGACAGCCCGAAGGCTTCGAGGTCTCGACGTTTCGAACACTGTTGAGTTTTCAAAGACCGCGCTACTGGAGGTGGGCCGAAAAAAAGCCCCCGACTCGCGCCAGAGGCCTCGCAAGCTCGGAACTACGTCGTATCCGATTCTTTAGAGGCGCTCCAGTTATCGTCGGGACAGGGACCTTCGAACGACCACCCTCTCGGGCAGCCGGGGAAGTGTAGCAGTGGGCCCTATGGTGTCAAGCGGGCAAATCGGCGTTTCCCCGCCTGCAGGAGCCGTCCCTCGAGCTGCTCCCGGGGCACGTCGAGCTCGGTCACGACCTCTCCGTCCAGGCGCACGGCGCCCTGGCCGATCAGCCGGCGGGCCTCGCTCGCGGAGCCGATCCCGAGGCTGTCGACGAGGAGGCGCGGCAAGTGGACGGGGTCTGCCCGCGGGAGCTCGACCTCGACGACCTCCTCGGGCGCTTGCCCCTCCCGCACGACGCGGGTGAAGTGCTCCTCGGCAGCACGCGCCGCCTCTTCCCCGTGCGCTCGGGCGACGATGAAGCGGGCGAGAGCGAGCTTCGCCTCGAGCGGGTCGGGTGGCCGCTCGTCCGACTCCATGACCAGCCGGTGGTACTCGTCGAGGAGCTCGTCGGGGAGCCGCATCGCCTTGCCGAACTGCTCGTTCGGCTCCTCCACGAGCGCGATGTAGTTGCCCTTCGAGCCGCTCATCTTCGAGCCGTCCCACGAGTCGATCAACGGCGTCGTGAGCACGACCTGCGGCTCGAGCCCGTACGCCTCCATCACCTCGCGGCCGGCGAGCAGGTTGTAGAGCTGATCGGTGCCGCCGAGCTCGACATCGGCCTCGACCGCCACCGAGTCGTACGCCTGCATGAGCGGGTAGAGAAGCTCCGAGACCGAGATCGGCTGCTGCGCGGAGAAGCGCTTCGCGAAGTCGTCGCGCTCGAGCAGCCGTGCGACCGTGGCGGTCCGGGTCAGCCGCAACACGCCGGCGAAGTCGAGCGTGCCGAGCCACTCGCCGTTGAACCGCACCTCGGTGCGCTCCGGGTCGAGGATCGTGTACGCGGACTCGAAGAAGCGCGCGGCCATCCGGTCGATCTCCTCGGGCGGGATCATCGGCCGCTCGGCCGAGGCCCCGGAGGGGTCGCCGATCCGCGCCGTGTAATCGCCGACGATCAGGACGCCGGTGTGCCCCTCGTCCTGAAAGGCGCGCATTCGCTGCAGCGGGACCCCGTTTCCGATGTGGATGTGCGGCGCGGTGACGTCGATCCCGAGCTTCACCCGCAGCGGCCGCCCGAGCGCGAGCTTCCGCTCGAGGCCGCCCTCGGGGAGAACGTCGACGGCGTTCCGGGTCAGGTCGGAGACGGCCACGGTGACCGTCGATCATAGAAGCCGGGCCACCCGACCCCGGGCTAGAATCCCCGCTTCCGTGCTTCGTCGCAGACCCTCAACGGCTGCGCGCCCGAAGCCCCGGCGCAGGATTCGCAAGCTCCGTCTCCTCGTCTTCCTGGGGCTCCTGGCGCTGCTCTGCTCGACTGCCTTCACGTTCGGCTTCGTGACGGCGCTGGCCGGCGAGATCCCGAAGCTGGACCCGCGCTACCAGGTAGAGGCCGAGCGGGACGGCTACATCTACGCGAACGACGGCAAGACGATCCTGGCCGTCCTGCGAGGCGACGAGAGCCGCGTGCTGCTCGAGCCGGACGAGATCTCGCCGTTGATGAAGCACGCGATCGTCGCGATCGAGGATCGGCGGTTCAACGAGCACGACGGCGTCGATCTTCGCGGGATCGTGCGCGCAGGCTGGGAGGACATCACGAACAAGAGCGTCGTGCAGGGTGGCTCGACAATCACACAGCAGTTCGTGAAGAACGCGATCGTCAAGGACGACCGCACGATCAGCCGCAAGGTGAAGGAGGCGGCGCTCGCGTGGCAGCTCGAGCAGCGCTGGGACAAGGACCAGATCCTCACCGCGTACCTGAACACGATTTATTTTGGAAATGGCGCGTATGGCGTGCAGCAGGCGGCGCTCACCTACTTCGGCCACGGCGCCGCTGAGCTGGCACTTCCCGAAGCTGCGCTGCTCGCCGCGGTGCCGAAGGATCCATCCCGCTTCGATCCCGTCGCGAACCCCCGCGATGCGCGTTCGCGCCGCAACTTGATTCTCCGGCTGCTCTTCGAGCAGGGCAAGATCTCGCGCCGCGATTCGATCGCCGCGTCGGCCGCGCCGCTGCCCAAGCGGGAGGCGATGCAGCCGCCGTCGGTGAACACGCCGGTCGCTCCGTACTTCGCGAACTACGTGAAGCAGCAGCTGATCGACGAATACGGCGCGGCCAAGGTGTTCGGAGGCGGCTACCGCGTCACGACGTCGATCGACCTCGCGCTGCAGAAAGCGGCGCGTCGGGCGATCGCCAAGTGGCTCCCCGACCCCGAAGGGCCGGCCGCCGCACTCGTCGCGATCGACCCGCGCGACGGCAGCGTCATCGCGATGGTCGGAGGGAAGAACTTCCGCGAGAGCCAGTTCAACCTCGCCGCGCAGGCGCAGCGCCAGCCGGGCTCGGCCTTCAAGCCGTTCGTCCTCGCGGCAGGCCTTCAGCAGGGAATCGCGCCGGGGTCGACGTTCGTCTCGAAACCGGTTTCGATCTCGCTCGGCGACCGCATCTGGAGGGTGCAGAACTACGATCACACGTACCTCGGAGCGATCAGTCTCGACAACGCCACGACGCACTCGGACAACACCGTCTACGCGCAGCTGACCGAGATCGTGGGCCCGAAGGCGGTGAGCTCGACCGCCCGCGCGCTCGGCGTTCGCAGCCGGCTCAACCCGTACTTCGCGATCGGGCTCGGCGCCGAGGCGGTCAACCCGCTCGAGCTCGCGCGCGCGTACGCGGCATTCCCGACCGGGGGCCTCCGCCTCGACGGGTCGATCTTCGGCAACGTTCCTCGCGCGGTCATTCGTGTCGAGCAGCCCGACAGGGAGAAGCCGCTCGAGAACGAGGTGCGGCCCGTCTCAGTGCTGCGGAAGACGACGGCGCAGACGGTGAACTCGCTGCTGCAGCACGTCGTGCAGTCGGGGACCGGCAAGCGAGCGGCACTCGCCGACCGCCCGGTCGCCGGCAAAACCGGGACGACCGAGAACTACGGCGACGCGTGGTTCGTCGGGTACACGCCACAGCTCGTCGTCGCCGTCTGGGTCGGAGATCCGGACACGCTGAAGCCGATGCTGACCGAGTACCACGGAGACCCGGTCGCCGGCGGGACGTTCCCCGCGCTGATCTGGAAGTCGTTCGCGGAGTCGGCGCTGCGGCTGCGCGGCGACGAGCCGGAGTCGTTCGACGCGCCGCCCTTCCTGTCCGGCACGACGAAGCGCGTCGTGCGCCGAGACGGCCGCCTGCTGCTCGACAACGGGCTCTGCCGAGGCGCGCTCTCGCTCGTCTACTTCACGACCTACGGGCCGAAGCGGACTGCAAACTGCAAGCCAAACGAGGTCGAGGTGCCGCGCGTCGTCGGCCAGAGGGTCGACCTCGCGCGGATCCGGCTTGCGGCGCAACCGCTCGAGTCCGTGATCGCCTACCAGCCCGCGAAGCCGCTGCAGCGCGTCGACCGCGTCGTCGCGCAGGTACCTGCGCGCGGTCGGCTCTCGTCGTACGACACGGTGACACTGATCGTGCCGCGCCCGCTGCACGGCGTGATCCCGAAGCTGATCGGCCTGACGCTGCGCGAGGCACGCGCCAAGCTCCGCAAGCTCGAGCTGAGGGCAGACGTCGCCGGCTTCACCGACGGCAAGGCCGGACGGATCGTCGCCCAAGCGCCCGTCGCGGGGCTCGCCGCCAAGCCGGGCATGGTCATCAGCCTGGTGATAGGCCGCGGCTGAGAAAGCGCGCG